>NZ_JAMPLX010000012.1:0-1036 GCF_028477825.1 Providencia sp. PROV267
TGCTTATAATTTAGGGTTAATGTCATTGCTTGTGTATAAAGATGAAACCATGGTTGACCCCGATGAAATCGAAGATATGCGCGAATTTATCAACACACCAGATACCACCACGTCTTTTTTCTATCAACAGTGTTTTGATTTATCCAAAGTGCCTGTCATGACGGACGGTTACGATTACCCAGCTATTGTGACGGATGTACCTTTTAAAGAGCGCTATAGCCCTGCAATTTACTTAGACCTTCAACAAGTGGAAAATGCGCCAAAATTTGAGCATGACACCCAAATGTTTTATGTGGAAAACGACACGCAAATTATTGCCGCCTGGCGAGGTACTGCCAGTGTAAGAGACGCGCTTACGGATGCAACGTATCGTCCTATCCCTTGCCCGAAAAGCATTCTTTCAACCCAAAATGCCAAAGTGCATAAAGGTTTTTTAGAAGCTTATCAATGTGTCGAAAAATATTTTGTTCAAAAAATTGAAAAATTGAAAAGTAGCGCAGGTAATAAAAATAAGAATCTATATATCTGTGGTCACAGCTTAGGTGGGGCACTTGCTTTATTGCATTCGTCTGAATTAAGGGATAATAATCCGCTCTTATACACCTATGGTAGCCCGCGTGTTTTTACGGGCAGTGGCGTTAACGCCTTAGCATCCGTCAACCATTTTAGGCATGTCAATGATGCGGATACCGTCACCAGTGTGCCATTCGATACCAATATGGATAACTGGCTATTTAATGTCTATGGTCCATTGGGCACAGTTTTTGGGTTTGGCTGGACACAGGCAACATTGCCAACTATTCCACTGCAAAAAGCACTCCCTGATATTGGGGAAGTTTATTATCATCACGGCAATACCGTCAGTTTCTTTGAAGCCAGACAAATTGGTGAACGAAAAATTCCGTCTAAGGGCGGCAGAGAAAATGATTTTGTCGGGAAAGAACGCTGGCGTATGAATGGCAACTATAAATTTTACTTAGTCCCTGACATTGCCAATAAATTAAATGGTCAGTTAGAACAAGAGCAAAAAAATTAT
>NZ_JAMPLX010000013.1:0-9397 GCF_028477825.1 Providencia sp. PROV267
CAACGACACGGCGTTTGGCTAATGCTAAAGCGGGAGCAATTTTTGTTGACCACCGCACTCATTATTAATCATGGTCGTCATGGAATTCCGTAGATTGAGTCAAAATGATATCGGTAATCTCATAAGCCATCTTTTGCGTGTCTAAATCTTCAACATTTGCCAAAACAGCGACAGTTAAGCCTAAATCAGGTAAACGTAAAAAATAGGTAGCCCAGCCAGCCCAGCCTCATGAGTGCTCGAAATGTGTGATGCCGAAGTGTTGTGAAATAATAATGCCATAAGCATATTTCTGATGGTGTTCAATGGCTTTACCTATCCTATTTCTAGCCGGTAATGCCTGAAGCATTTTCTCGACTAGTGCTTTTCCTCCGACTTTACCACTGGTGTCATTTTTACCCCATTTCATTAAATCTAAAACATTTGAATGAACAGCACCATCACCGGTTTAAGTCCAAAGACTTTCACTTAATTGATAGCCACATGTATTGTTTTCACGGTACCCACGAGCAATTGTGGTGTGGACGGGGTACGATCCCACTATAAAGTTATTATCCATTTGTAATGGTTTAAAAATAGACTGTTGAGCAAATTCTTTATAACTTTGCCTGCTAACGCGTTCAATAATAATGGATAATAAAAAATAGCCCGTATTACAATAATCAAATGGTGTTCCAACAGGGAAAAGAGGGTTGGGGTAAGCAATTAAGTCCGCTAAGCTTGCCGCTTGAATTGGAATCGGTGTTTATTGTTCAAGCATGGCACCCACGGTTAGACAGGGATCCAGCACATCAATGGCTGCGGCATACTATTAAACAGTACTTTTTAAATCGAGAGTGATTTTCTGTAGTGTTAGCTAATTAAGCATATCAATGAGTATTACTTTATATTTGATTTAGCAGTTTAACGTGATGACTTGATTAGAAGCTCACCATAATACGATGAGCTTCTAGAGTCTATTTAATGAGTTATTCCAAAGTGCCTATTTCTCTTGGCAATGTATTGGCTACATCTGAAAAGCTTGGTAGATGGCCCCATACATCAGGATTACCAATTACAAAAATATATTTCTTGGCGCGTGTTAGAGCGACATTAACTAGGTTGGGCTTACTCGCTGCCCATTGTGCGCCACCCTCTTCACCGATACTGCAACCGAGTACAAAAATAACGGTATTATTTTCTTTACCTTGGAAGGTATTCACGGCGCCAATCTTATGTTTGGCCCAATGGTTGACCTCTTCTGGTGTGATTTTAATCACTGGCTGTTGTATAGCTGGTAGATCTGTTTCCTTGAGTAATTCGATTAATGCAGTTTTAACCGCGTTAAAAGGTGTGATCACATAAATAGATTGTAGCGTAATATTTTCCTGCATTAGGCGAGATAATAACATTAATAGGTCTTTGCCGTGGCTATCTCGGTATTGTTTATTACCCGTATTCCCCTTTAATACAACCTCATGGTTTTTGAGCTTGTTATTGATGGAGAGGCTGAGAATGTCGTCCTTTGAATCCGCATGGATCATACGACCATTGTAAGTCCTATTATTGGCAAGGCTGAACATAAGTTCAATACAATGGCGGTGTACCCATAAAAGAATACCAATCCAAATCGGGTTATTCATGACTTCTAACTGACAGCCCCATGAATTGATGCGATCCGCAATTTGTTGGATTGAGAAAGTTTGTGGGTTCCAACGGTCAGCATATTGATGTAGTGCTTCTTGGCAAAGATGGTTACTCTTTCATTACTTAAACGTTGTTCGCACTCTTCTTTAGCTTGCCCTGTTTCTGAACCGACAATATCTTGAATGAGCGAATTACTTAGATTTTTATCAAACTCACCAAGGTAAAGAATAAATGCGGTTGTTTTAGGAATTTTATATTGCTCTCGGTATTTATCACAAAGCCAAGGTAATTGGTTGTTCTTGTTTTCTGTAAGCGCTTTTCGGGATATAGATAATTTTTTCTTGTTATTAATATCGGACGAATAAGGGTGAAAAAACGCTATACGTTGCCAACCACTTAAAATATCTATTGGTAGAGGTTTCGAATGCCTATTTTTCCACCTGTCATTATTTAAAATATTTTAATAGTTATTGAGATTAACTTAAATCAAATGAATTTTATAGACTTCACGTTATGATTGCTCTCGGCCTAAAACTGTAGTGAGTGAGGGTATTTATGAAGAAGAGAGAAGGGAAATTGGTTACCCGTAGCGCTGGTGAGTATTTGAAATAAAACAGCTAACTAAGAGAAGTTATAGTTAGCTGTTAATTGAGGATTACTTAGCGATTAATTCGCCAACTTTTACTGCTGCCCAGCCCGCAGGTGTGGTTGCTCCACCCACGATATTGGTCATTTCTGAAATCCCTTCTGGTACTGGGATATTCGAATTCACCGCAGCTTGCGTATATTCCTTGGAAATATCGGTTCCCACATAGTAAATGGATGTTAGGACTAATGTGCCACAGATAAACATTCTAAACATATTACGCTTACAGAATGGTGTCACCATAGCTAATAAAAACATCAATGAAGCAAGGTCAACGAAAGGTAATACTTTGTTGCCCGGTAGTACGAAAGCTAACACAATCGCCATTGGGATCAGTAATAGCCCAGTTGCCAACACGGAAGGCTCACCAATTAACAGTGCAGTATCCATGCCAATATAGAAATCACGGTTAGGGAATTTCTTTTTCAATTTTGCTTCAACGGCATCGCGAACAATTAACAGACCTTGGACTAAAATTTCGATCATTTTAGGCAGTAGTAACATTGCCGCAGACACGGTCACGGCGAGCGCAACAGATTCACTGATAGGATAGCCTGCCATCAATGCTAATACCAAACCTAAAATAAAGCCTAATGTTAATGGTTCACCGAATACACCGAATTTTTTATTAATCGTTTCGGGTTCGAGGTTAATTTTATTTAACCCTGGAATTTTCTCGATAATATAGTTTGTCACGATGCCAAACGGTACATACATAATACAAGTCAGATGAGGGAAGGAAATGCCTTGTAAATTATAATTACGTTGTAGATAAGGTGCAGTAATATCTGCCGCAACCAAAGTGGCAATAAAGATCACATAAGTGATACCAATTGATAGCCAGTAGCTTTCAGTACCCGCATACACTACAGAACCGACTAATAAAAATATCCAATAGTTAAAGATATCAATATTAATGGTTTTTGTGAGCTTAAATAAAACCATCACTAAGTTGATCGCAATAAAGCCTAGTACAACTGGCACCATAATCGGTGAGCCCCAGCCAATGGTGGAGGCAGTAGGCCAACCCGTATCAACCACGGTAAGGTTTAAACCCATCTTTTCAACCATCGATTGCGAGGCAGGTCCTAAATTCGATAGTAATAAGTTGATGACTAAGCCAACACCAACAAAACCGATGCCGACTAACATACCCGCTTTAAAAGCGGTGCCTACGCGAACGCCAAAACATAATGCAATAATGAAAAATATTATTGGCATCATAACCGATGCGCCCAGCCCGATGATATTGTTGATTATATCCATGCCTTCCTCCCAATACTCGTCATATTTCTCGCCGTGGCGTTGTTGGCTGCGTTCACTCGCACTAGTCACACACTTATGTATGCCCTAGCGACTCGTTTGCTTGTCGCCTAGCCACAACGCGAACTATTTAGAGTATTTACCTACTGCGTATTGAATAAAAAAATAAACCTGATAGTTAAATAAGTTGTGGTTTATAATTACTCAAAATACATAAGGTTGTTTTTGTAGGGTATAGGGTGCCCCTGACAGGTTTCACCCTATCGTTTATTTTTTATATTTTTTGCCGATGTTCTTTTCGTTAAATTAATTATTTTTGTTGTTTTAAAAATATCTCAGCAAATAGTTTTGGCGTATTGCTGAATGCATCTAAAGTACTACCTGCCATATGCGGTGTGATGGTCACATTGTCTAATAAATAAAATTCGCTCTCCTCTTTTAATGGCTCATCATCAAAGGTATCGATAGCGGCACCCATAATGCGTTTTTCTTTGAGTGCTTGCAGCAAATCACGCTCATTAATTAAACCTGAACGCGCGGTATTCACTATTACGGCGGTGGGTTTCATTAATTTAAAGTGTTTTTCGTTGATCAAGTTTTGTGTTTCTGGGGATAAACGTGCGTGTAGCGAAATAATATCGGCAACTTTAACCAAATCTTCAAGTGAATCAACTTTGGTGTAACCATCAACAGCGTCAACGTATTTATCGTAAAATATAACGTTGGTATCAAAGCCTTTAAGGAATTTAGCCACCAGTTGAGCAATATGGCCAAAGCCAACTAACCCAATGGTTTTTCCACCAATTTCTGGGATCACATCCGCGTTGACGAAATCTTTACGCCAATATTTATCCTTCAATGCATCATGTGCACGCGCAATATTACGTGTTTCAGCCAACATCATGCCAACCGTAAATTCAGCCACACTGCGTGCATTACGCCCTGGTGTATTCATTACTTTAATGCCTTTGTTCTCGGCATATTCTTTATTGATATTTTCAATGCCACCACGCAATACACCGATATATTTCAGTTTTGGTAGTTTATCGATTACTGCTTTATTCACAGGGGCGAACTGGGTGATCACTAACTCAACATCTTGTAAATCCGCATATAAATCCGTTGGTAAAATCACCGCTTCCGCACCGTGTTGCTCAACTTGCAAGTTATCTTCTTGCAGTTTTTCAATAGAAGGGTGTGCCCACTGACGAACGATAACCTCATAACCTTGTTGGCGTAGCTTTTCTAGCCCAGCCTCCATGGTTGGTTTATCAATAAATAGATCCGCAATTGCCAGACATTTCATGTTGTTCTCCAAAATTTTTTGTTGCCCTATGGGCTTAGCGCATTAACATCCCACCAGTCACATCAATGGTTGCTCCCGTCATATAACTGGCTTTTTTTGAAACCAAGAACACCCCAATATCCGCGATTTCAGCAGGGGAGGCGACACGCCCAACAGGAATTCGATTCAGATAATATTGTGGGTCTTTCTCTAGGTTGCCGCGGATCATTTCAGTATCCATAATGCCAACTGCAATGTTGTTAACATTAATGCCTTGTTTGGCAACCTCACGCGCCAGTGATATTGAAAAGGCGACTAAGCCCGCTTTACTGGCGGCGTAGTGTGAGTGACCAGTCGTTGAACCATGAAACGCTGCTTGCGAGGTAATGTTGAGCACTGAGCCAGTGATTTGCTTATTTGAACATTGATTGATAAATAATTGGCTTAAATGGAAAACGGATTTTAGGTTGATGTTCATCACGTTATCCCACTCTTCCAGTGTAATATCTGCGACCATCCCTGTCGGCCAAATACCTGCATTATTAATCAGGATGTCGAATTGTTTGAAATGGGTGAGTCCCTGCTCAAATAATGCATCAATCTCTTGGCTGTCGCCTAAGTTGGTTCGGATAGCAACTACCTCAGTACCATTTAAACCATTTAGCGCCTCAACTAGCGCTAATGCGGCTTCTGGATGGCTACGATAAGTAAAGCAGACGTTAACGCCTTCTTTTACCAGCGATTGCACCAGCTCACGTCCTAGTCCAGTCGCCCCACCAGTGACCAGCGCATTTTTACCGTGTAAATTAAGTTCCATGATCAACTAACTCCTTATTTAAGCATCAATGGTTTGCTGGGGGTTATGTGATTTCCACGTCGGTTGCATATCATCTAGCATGCGTTTGTACATGGCGTATTTTTTGGCATAAACCGCTTGTTTATCCGTTTGTGGATGGATCACTTCAGACACTTTTACCATCGCATCACAAGCCGCAAAAACATCGGGGAAATAGCCTTCCATCACCGCTGCGGTCATAGCGGCACCAAGGGTACCGTGCTCTTTCACATCGACGATTTCTAATTGGCTCTGGAAGATATCGGCAAAAATTTGTAGCCAAACGGGTGAGTGAGTAATACCGCCCGCGATGCGGATCACATTGCTCAACTGTGGATTAATACGGCGCAGCCGCTCGACATGATAAAGGTGACTAAATGCAACTCCTTCATAGATAGCACGGAGGAAGTGAGCGCGTTGATGGAAACTGGTGACACCAACAAAACCGGCAGTGGCATCTGGAATGGTGTTGGAACCAAATACAAACGGGAAGAACATCAATTGGCTTTCATCTGGCGTGGTGGAAGCCACTAATTGGTTACACAGTTCATACACTGAACTGCCTTTGGCTTCTTCAAGCTGCTTATCTGCCGCCATAAATTGGGTGATAAACCATTCTAAATTACTGGCAGATGTCGGGCTGGCTTCAGTAATTTGCCAACGGTTTTCCATCGGATAAATCGAGGTCATAAATAAATCTTTATCAACCACCGGTTTGTCGGTGACATATTCGTTGATACTCCATGTCCCCGCTACAATCGCTAATTTATTGGTTTGGTTGATACCTGAAGCTAATGAAGAAGCGGAAATATCAAAGATACCACCTGAAACCGGTGTGCCTGCTTTAAGGCCAGTCAGTGCAGCGATTTCTTCTGTAATACGGCCGCAACAATCAGTGGATAACTTGATCGGCGGTAGTTTATCTTTCCACGATAGCCCACCCCAGAAAGCGAGTAGTTCATTGTCGTAGCAACGATCGCGTACGTTAATCAAGTTAGTACCTGAGATGTCGGTCAGCTCTTGTGTGGCTTCACCCGTCAAATAAAAGCGGATCAGATCTTTCACCATAAAGATGTAACGCGCCTTTTCCAGTGTTTCAGGTTCATTATCTTGTAGCCAAGCGAGTAGGGCGACAGGTTGGCCTGCCCAAATTGATTGCATGGTTTTAGGTAGAATTTCACTTTCGAATTTAGGTGATTGATACCATTGTTCAACATATTTTTTGGCACGATTATCTGTTGAAATAATGCCATTACGAGTGGGTTTTCCCTGCTCATCAACTAAATAGAGACCATTACCATGACCGGTTACTGAGATGCCAATAATATCGGCAGCATCAATAACTGATTTTTTAAGTACCTCTTTAATAACGAGTAAATTAGATTGCCATAACTCCTCAATATCCCTTTCAGTAAAAAAGGGTTTTGGGGTGATCATCCGAGTGGTATTGGACGCAATAGCCAGTACTTGGCCTTCGAGGTTATAGATAGCAGCCTTGGTCACAGTGCCGCCATTATCAATTCCTAAGATATATTTTTTCATGGAACTCCTCTAACCCTTCATATTTCGCACCATAGCGTCGTTGGCTGCATTTGACTACCCGAGTCACATACTTATGTATGCTCCCTGGGATATCCTCATTTACCGCCTAGCTGTAGCACGAACTATTTTGGGTGGCTGTTACACCACAGATATTTCATACAACAGCTCTATTGTTTTATTTTGAATCGCTGTAGAGCGTATATTTTGGGTTTATCATTATTTTAATTATTTGAGTTGTAATGGTGTTGGCGTAGGGTTTACAACTCAAACTTTAATTACCACAATGTATGTTCACTGGTGGTAATGCCGTTAAAACCGGTATAAAAAATCTTTTCAACTAAGTATTTTCGTTTAACAAAGCCACCTGCAATAAATTGCGTATTGGCTTGGTTAAAACTGCGTTTTAATAAATCAAAACAGGTACAAGCATATTCAGCAGGTAATAACTCGATCGCATCGACATCCACGGAATAGTTTTTGACCATATTACTGGCCTGTTCTAGTGATCGTGAATCAACGAGTAATACGCGAAAGATGGTGTCTAACCCTTCTTTTTTTGCGTAACGTAGGGCTGTAAAATTTGATGAAATAACACCATCCACCTTATAAAAATTCTTTAATACGGTGACGCCAGCTTGGTCAGGTTTAAATCCACCTAATAACTCCAAATGGACTAACACCTTTTTTCCCGCTTTATGGCATTTCCCAATCATCGACTGTAAATTGCCGATATCGGCGTCCGGCAATAAGATATATTCAGAGTGGCTAGCAAGTGCGCGCTCGAAATATTTATAGTTGCGAACCGATGGGATGATGGTGTTATTTAAATTCATGCTAATAATTCCTAATTTTTATTTTGATAGAGCGCAAATGCCTCTTCAGGTGATGCACCGAGATGGATGATAGCGTTAAGGCCAGCCACCATCGCGACAGGGTTAGGGTCTTGAGTGATGTTACGGCCCACAGCAACGCCTTTGGCTCCCATCTTCATACAGTGTTCAACAAATTTGAAATAACTCAGTGTATCGGTTTTTGGTCCACCGAGTGCTAAAACAGGTACCATTGATGCTTCGACAATCAAATAGTCGTCTGGTGTGCCAGAAAAACGTGTTTTGATGATATCTGCCCCTAACTCAACCGCAATACGCGCAGAGTCAGCAATCACTTTGGCTTCATTGGATTCAGGACTCGTTACTGCATAGCCGTATGGCAGTGATTCAACGATAAATGGCATATTCCATTGCTCAGCTTGTTTGACCAGTCTTGCCGTCATAGCGTGAGTTTTCTCTTCATTAAATGCGCCGGGGAAGGTCATGCATACCATGCCATCAGCACCCATTTTCAGTGCTTCTTCGGCACCAAAAACTTGTTGGGTATCAGGCACACTGTTGTCATACACATTTACTGTAGAATCAACACGTAGCACGATTGAAACATCATTAAAGGCATCTGCATAGTTTCTTGCCATACCATAAGTGATTAAGGCGCAATCTAAACCGTTAGCAGCCAGTTCAGGCATTTTCTTGATGGTGTTATCGATGCCAGCAGTTTTGGTGGAGAAAAAATAACCGTCGAGTGCCAGTGTGACGGACTTGCCATCTTTTGCAAAAATTTTGGATAAACGGCGTTGTTTAGACATAATATTTCCTTTATAAAAAATAAAAAAAGCCCTCAGAGACCGTTTTGATCTCTGAGGGCTTTCAGTTCACTGACCCTGTGGTTTTCTGTTTTTCTTTTCGGCTTAGAAAAATAGAAAACCTAATCGGTATTTGATGACTTCTTTTTCATACTGATAGGTAATTTTCTTATTAGATGATTTTAATCGGAAAATTAATCTGTCAGTCAGTTTATTAAAGTTAGCTGGGTTTAAATTAACTAAGTTTAATAAACTGGGTATGGCTATTATCTCTACCATACCCAAGTTTGCGTTGTCTAATGGATGTTGCAAAATTGTGATAAGTGTCGCGTTAAACTTTTTGACATATCATCAAAAATGGTGTGAAAGCCGTTGCTGAAGGGGCAAATATGCCAACAACCATTCCTGCTACGGAGCTTTTCCTTGAGGCCGGTGTTTTATTTGCACCAGGTAAGGCCGCGAATGCGGGAGGAGTGGCGACATCCGGTTTAGAGATGGCACAAAACGCAGCTCGTATGGGATGGAAAGCAGAGAAGGTTGATGCGCGCTTACATCACATTATGTTGG
>NZ_JAMPLX010000014.1:0-100590 GCF_028477825.1 Providencia sp. PROV267
CCACGACACGACGTTTAGCTAAGGCTAAAGCGGGTGCCAATAAAGAATCGGCATCATCATCAGCCCCTACCAATGATTGAAAAACACGCATCTCTTTTTTGACTAATGCACTTTTTTGGCGGTGTGGGTACATTGGGTCGAGATAAATAACATCAGGCGGTGTTGTGATATTGGCTAATGCAGTAATACTCGAGGCATGGATTAACGACATACGTTGTTTTAGCCACTCGCCAATTTCGCTATCTTGATAACCACGTTGTAGTCCATCATCTAACAGCGCGGCAACAACAGGATGACGTTCAAACATACGTACCTGACAACCTAGCGCCGCTAACACAAAAGCATCACGCCCAAGACCAGCAGTCGCATCAATTACATCGGGTAAATAATCTTTTTTGATCCCAACAGCTTTGGCAACAGCTTCACCACGGCCGCCACCAAATTTACGTCGGTGCGCCATTGCCCCTGAAACAAAATCGACAAAAATCCCCCCTAGTTTTGGTTCATCCATTTTGCGTAATTGCAAATTCTCAGGTGTCAGAACCAGCGCCATAATGGCATCAGGACAATGGATAAGATTCCATTTTTCAGCAAGTTGAGATAGGGCGCCTTGATCGGCACCCTCTTCACAGATCAATTGGATCTTGATGTGATCAGCCATTGATACCATAGCTCTTCAACATTGCATCCAGCTCAGGCTTACGGCCACGGAAACGTTCAAACAGTACCATTGGCTCTTCTGAACCACCACGACTGAGGATATTGTCGAGGAATGATTGCCCAGTTTCGCGGTTAAAAATACCTTCTTCCGCAAAGCGTGAATAGGCGTCTGCCGCAAGTACATCTGCCCATAAATAGCTGTAATACCCCGCAGCATAACCACCCGCAAAGATATGGCTGAAGGCGTGTGGGAAACGGCTCCATTCAGGTGATGGAACAACGGCTACTTTTTCTTTTACCGCATATAAGGTTGGCATGACTTGCGCGCCTTTCGCTGGGTCATATTCAGCATGTAAGCGGAAATCAAATAAACCAAACTCCAACTGACGCAGAACAAACATGGCAGATTGGTAGTTTTTCGCTGCCAACATGCTATCAAGCATTGCGCGTGGTAATGGCTCACCCGTTTCATAGTGTCCAGAGATAAACTCAAGAGCCTCAGGCTCCCAGCACCAGTTTTCCATAAATTGGCTTGGTAATTCAACGGCATCCCAAGGTACACCATTGATACCCGCAACATCGGCGACATCGATTTTTGTCAGCATATGGTGCAGGCCATGACCAAATTCGTGGAATAGGGTGATCACTTCATCATGAGTGAATAAAGCGGGTTTATCACCAAGTGGTTTGTTGAAGTTACAAGTCAGATAAGCGACAGGGTTTTGTAGCGAGCCATCTTTATGAACCATTCTACCTGCACAATCATCCATCCACGCACCGCCACGTTTGTGCTCACGCGCGTATAGGTCAAGGTAGAAGCTACCGCGCAATGTGTTGGTGTCATCATATAGCTCAAAGAAACGCACATCGGGGTGCCATGTTTCAACATCTTTGCGCTCTTTGGCTGTTAAACCATAAATACGATGAACGACTTCAAACAGACCTTCAATAACACGTTGCTCTGGGAAGTAAGGGCGCAGTTGCTCATCACTCAGTGAGAATTTGTGCTGCTTCTGTTTTTCGCTGTAATAAGCAATATCCCAAGATTCGAGCTTATCGACGCCATAATGTTCTTTCGCAAATGCGGTGAGTTCCGCTAATTCATCCTTACCTTGTTGATGAGCTCGTTCAGCTAAATTGGTTAAGAAGTCTAATACTTGCTCTGGCGATTCAGCCATTTTTGTTGCGAGTGACTTTTCAGCAAAGTTTTTAAAACCAAGCAATTGAGCGAGTTCATGACGCAGTGCCATCAATTCATCGATAAGTTCACTGTTATCCCATTTGCCTGCATTCGGACCCTGATCGGAAGCACGAGTGCTATAGGCATAACTCATCTCGCGGCGTAGCTCAGCGTTATCTGCATAAGTCATTACAGGTAAGTAACTTGGCATATCCAGAGTGAGTAAATAGCCTTCTTCACCTTTGGATTCAGCCATTGCTTTTGCTGCCGCGATAGCGCTTTCAGGCATACCAGCCAGTTCGCTTTCATCTTTAATTAATTTGGTCCAGCCCATTGTCGCATCAAGGACATTGTTGCTGAATTTAGAGGCGATTTCTGACAAACGGGCAACAATTTCACCGTAGCGCTGTTGTTTTTCAGGTGGTAGACCAATGCCTGACAATTCGAAGTCGCGCAGCGTATTTTCAATCGATTTTTTCTGGGATTGGCTGAGTGAAGCAAATTGTGCACTATCTTTTAGGGATTTATACGCCAGATAGAGAGGTTCATGTTGGCCCATCCAAGTGCTGAATTCAGAGAGTAATGGTAGGCATTTTTCATAAGCTTCACGCAGTTCTGGGCTATTTTTGACGGAATGAAGGTGCCCAACGGGTGACCATACACGGGATAGTTTATCGCTTGCTTCTTCAAGCGGTTGGCATAGGTTATCCCAAGTATATTGATGAGTGGCTGACAGGATATTTTCGACAGTTTGGCGATATTCAGTCAGGACTTGTTGAACCGCAGGAAAGACGTGATCAGGTTCAATTTTAGTAAAATGAGGTAGTACAGAATCGGTTAATAATGGGTTTGTCATATAAACATCCTGTGATAGCAGGCTTGCGCTCGTAGGCCAAGGCTTACTGTATTGACAATAAGTTAAACGGCTGACCCTCAACTTAACGAAAGCAGCACGCCACTGTGAATATGTAAAATTATATGGGGGCGGAAATGAAAACCTCAATACAAGATAACGTTTTTTGTGCTTAATCTTTATCAATAAATGTGACTATTTGATTTCATAGGCTTTGGAAAATAGAGTATTCGGGCTATAATCAAGCCTCTACAGATAAGGAAGATCGTCGTCTCCGGTGAGGCGGCTGGATTTCAAATCCAGTTGGGGCTGCCAGCAGTCCCGGGCAGGTTCGACTCCTGTGATCTTCCGCCACTCAAGTTCAATACACCGCCACAAAAATCAGTTAATCCCTCAAATATCAACTATTAATCCACTTTCAATTTAACGGATGCCAGCTCAGCTCACCCCAAATCAATAGGATTGTGGGGGCATATGAGGTGCCCCAATGACATAAACCGCCCGTCAGGTAGAGGCTGCAAAGCCTAAAGAGAAGCCATATAAACTCTTTGATGGTGGTGGCTTATGCCTTGAAGTTACAACGAAAGACTCATGCTACTGGAGAATGAAGTAGCCTTTAGTGGTAAAGAAAAAGATTCGCTTTTGGTGTATTGCCTATCGTGACGCTTGCTGAAGCGCGTGAAATATGAAACCCATTTGGCGACAGATATCTTCGACTTTCATACCTGAATCAGCGAGTTTTAAAATATTAACGATTTGAGTTTCAGTAAAACGAGCTTTTTTCATCATGACCTCTGCAATTTTAGGGCAGAAACTCTAATTATCGCTGTCTTATTTTAAGGGAAGTGGACATATATGGATGGGTGCAGGGAAATGTGTGGTGGTATGTGGATTACATGGACAAGCGTTTGAATAATATAGCCAGTGTGAATTTTAAGTGATGATTGGCCATCTTTATCTATAAATATAAAGATGGCCATATCTATTAGAAATTTAAATAATATTTAATATATTATTTATTATTAACATTATGGTTTATTTATAATGTTGTTGAATCTTTTGCGCAGTAGCAAATCCACGTTTTGCTTCTTTCTCGGCAATTTCAACAGACAAACCAATATAAGCTCGAGGGTCTAACATTTCTTTGATTTCATCATTGCTAAATGCCGCGGAAATGATCTCATTCTTAGTTAAGTTAGTATAAAAATCCTCACCATCAGCAGCGGTTTTAATCGCTTCCTCATAGAGTAGTGAGTGAGCTTTATCTTTACCCAATTTTTCAGCCATCTTCATCATAACGTATTCAGTATTATCTAATCCTTTATTTCTGAGGACGTTATGTAGCATTCTTTCTTCATGAGGCACAATCGTTCTAGACAGCTCTTCAGTTCTCAACAAGATCTCCGTGGTAAGCTCTAATGCTTCTTCAATCAAGCCATCAAACAACATGTATGAACTGCTATCCCCTTCATATGGTCTCACCGCAGAGTACATACCCACACTTGGCAAGGAATATAATTTCTGTGAGTTAGCAATGATCCCTTTGGCTAATTTAGGGTTAATTTTATGTGGCATGGTACTGCTACCCACGGTGCCTTTAGTAAACCCTTCCGAAACCTCAGCGATTTCTTCCAATGTTGTGCTATAGACTTCTTCACCAATTTTATGGCAGATGTTAGCCATCAACGCTAAGTTAGCCATATATTCTAATTTATGGGTACTCAGGTTTCTTGATGGTACTTCCATCGCTTCCATGCCCACTAATTCGGCAACTCTTTTTTGTACCTCTAAACCTACACCTGGCATGGAGTTAAATGCCCCAACAGCGCCGCCCATCATGATAGTAAATACACGCTTTTCACACTCTTGCATACGCTGATAACAGTCAATGAAGTCACTGATCCAGACAGAAACCTTATATCCATAGGTAATCGGGATCGCATGGCGACCATGGGTCCTTCCCGGCATGACCATCGATTTGGTTTTCAATGCTAAATTAGATAAGTTTTCAATGATCTCGCCGAGCAGCAGCATAAACTTATGATGTACCGTCTTCATCATATACAGCTGTGAACTTTGTTGTATATTCTGCGTGGTAATTCCATAATGAATATATTTACCGCTCTCTTCGGAACAAGCATTCACCAGTACTTTTAAAAAAGGTACAAAGCCATGACCGATTTTTTGATAAATACGGTTCATTTCTTCGAAATCAATATTCTCGATAACTGCTTTTTCTTTAATTTCATCCGCTGCCGATTGAGGAATAAAACCAAGTTCGGCTTGAGCCTGAGCTAGCATTGATTCAAACATTAACCAAGTTGAATATTTGGCTTCATTCGATAACAGGTCTTTTATTCCACGGTCATCAATAGTTTTACTTTTAGAATCGTATAACGCTCTCATTTTGTATCCCTTCTTTATTTCTTCATTGCTTCATCAACAGCATTACGAACAAACTCAACTTTTGGACCATAGACAACATGGACATGGTTTGCCGATGGGAAGAAGAATGCAGTACAACCAGACTCCAACATTAAATCTTTATCAATTTGATTCACTTCTGCGACGTCAATACGCATACGGGTAATACAGTTATCAACATTACGAATGTTTTGTTTTCCACCTAATGCATTGATCAATATTTCTGCAACCTCGCCATAACGCTTTTCTTTAATTAAGGTATTTTTCAAATTACTTGATTCTTCTCTGCCCGGTGTTTTGATATCAAATTTGATGATTGCCCAGTAGAAGATAAAGTAAGTGACAACAGCTAAACAGCTTCCGATAATCACTAAGAAGATCCAGTTCGTATGTTCATACAGCAAGCCAAAGATAGTGAAGTCAAATATTGTTCCCCGGATATAGCCGATTGCAACACCCGCTAAAGAAAGTAGAACTGCACCAATCCCAACAATGATTGCATAAACTAAATATAAAAGAGGTGCGATAAAGACGAAGGTAAATTCTAACGGTTCAGTCACGTTACCTAATATGGCGGTTAATACCATGGTAACTAACATTGATTTAACTTCAGCACGATTCTCTTTTTTGGATGTTTTATAGATGGCTAAGGCAATAGCAGGGAATAAGAACAAGGTCACTAACATCTGCTGTTGAGCCATAAAACGTGTCAGGCTTGGCATCATTGCCCAGTATTCACTGTTTGGTCCTTGTTTGAATAACACTTCCGTCATTGCAGGAACAACACCGACAAAAGTTTGCCCATCAATAACGTAAGAGCCGCCTGCTTCTGTAAATCTAAATAAAACGTTCCAAACATGGTGTAAGCCAAATGGAATAAAGAGTCGTTCACCACCTGCCGTAAAGAATGGTCCGACTGGGCTGAGGATCACGGCTGATAATTTCATCAAGCCAAGAACCAAAATTTCCCAAATAAAAGGTAAGACTGCACCCACTGCGATCATTAAACCAATCATAATAATCGATACTGATTTTTTACCTGAGAAGAAGGCAAATGCAGTCGGTAACTCAAGGTTATAGAATTTATCGGTGGCCCAAGCAGCAATTAACCCAGTGATTATCCCGCCCGCGGCGCTAATATTCATGGTTTGTATGCCTAACACCTTAATTTGCCCAACCTGAGTCATAACGGCAGGATCCGCAAGCTTACCTGTCAGTACTAGCCAGACATTAATGGTTATGATTAATGTTAGGTAGCCAACGACAGAGGCAAAAACAGCAATGCCTTTATCTTTTAAGCTCATGCCATAAGCCACCCCCATTGCGAAAAGGAGCGGGATATTGTCAAAAATAACACCTGCAATTGAACGGATACTGACTAATAACGCATTAACGGTTTCATTCCCCAGAAAAGGAAACCGAGCTATCATATAGGATTGAACTAAAGCACCGCTGATACCCAAAATCATACCAATGGGTGCCAAAACACCGATTGGAAGAAGTAAGGTTCTCCCAAAACGTTGAATTGATTCACCGAACTTTTTTTTGGCCATATTTTTTTCCTTATGACTTCGAATATAAAATATATTCTAAATAATTCGAGGTGCAGCTAAGCGACAAGCCAAAAAATCGTTATGCGCTTAGAAAACGCTGCAACTAGAAGTATGACGAGTATAAAAGGGATACTAGCACTGGAGATCGAGTAAAATAAATGATGTTTCGGTTTTAAATATTATCTTAGGTCATTAATTATGACCTAGGTCATTTTATTTTTTCCAATATGAGAGGAAATTATTCTAAATAATGTAGGAATAATATTGTTGCTCACATTAAATAATGGTTAAAATTATTTAAGTTAAGTGGATATAATAAACAATACATAGGCATTTCTTTAGATGAAAAAATTTTAATTTAACTTTATTTATACTTTAGTGATTCGAGATATAGATAAGTAACAAATCAACGTAGTCACCATACTTTAACGAGAAGCATTGCAGTTTGAAATATGACGAGTACAGATTATTTTAAAGCAAATACTCCAATTCATTGATCAATAAATCAACTAAAATAAAAAAGCCAGTTCTGGACTTGGTATCATCGATCTTAGTGTCATAACTATCTGAAAAACAAAATAGAGTATTGTCTGCATAGCTGGTAAGCTCATTGGTATGAAATGCTGTCATACTAATGATATTTGCCTCTTTTAACTGGACAATTTTCGCTGTTTCAATGATTTTTTTTGTTCCCCCAGACAGAGAAATAAAAATCACGGTATCGTCCTTGGTCACTAAGCGTGTGAATGAATCCGATAGGTTGTAATCATTAATAAAAAAGCAATGTAGCCCCAGTGCAAACAGCATATGTTCAAGATAAAAACCTACTGCTTTACTCGTTCCCCTAGCAACGATAAAAATATTCCTAGAATGACGTAATGTTTTGGCACAATTAGCAATTTGCTCCTCATTTATCAATGTAAAGCTTTTATTAATGTTTCTTTCTAGTTGTTTTTTGTAGGATGACGGGTTTATTTTTTCTGTTTTATTTTTGCTGAGAATATAATTATTAATTTGAAATTTAAGCTCTTTAAAACCACTAAACCCTAATTTTTGCGATAAGTTAATGATCACCGTTTTTGAGACAAAGGTTTTAGCCACTAATTCATTAATATTTAAATAAGGGATATCAGTAATATTATCGGTAAGATATTTTAATACTTTTTTTTCGCTAATTGTTAAGTTATCGTAATTTTTTAAAAATTCCAACATACCTTACCGCCCTATTCAGTATAAAAACAGCATCAAAAACCGGTCATTTGATCAATTTTACCGTTTCATCAATATCTATTTCATCTTCTGAGAAGATCAGCGTTGTGCCATGTAACGTGGTGATCGCCAATTTTTTTAATGAGCGCATATCACCCGCTTTAATGTCTGATTTTGGCCTAATATTATTCATTAAAGCGCCTACAGATAATACAGCATTTTCTTTATTAATTCCTGTATCAGCAGGTACTTCTTCACTGTAAACCACATAAGACTTGATGGATGTCAGCTTAATACGTTCACCAGCAATATAAATATACTTGCTTTCAGGTATTACTTTAACCGCGTAAGCCGATAACCCTTTATTATTTGTTGTTGGCTCAAAGGTGACTGCTGCATTTTTCTTAATCAGATCAGGGTTGGCGACCTTAATCACATGAAAATAGCGGTTATCGCCGTTTTCATCTTTGATAAACCCAAAACCTTTGTCTTCAAACCACGTTGTGATTGTTCCATTCATCGCCATTACCGCCCATTCAATTATTTCATTACAGACTGCAGTATAAAGCACAATGATAGTGCAAACTATGCCTTTAATTTAGCTTGTTACCTAAATTAGTTATTATATGCGAAATAATTTGAGGTGCAGCTAAGCAACTCATTGGCGCCTAACATACCAGTAAGTAACATAACGTATTTTAAATAATCAAAATAGATAAATTATCAACTTGCTATACTGGTTTGGCGGGTTTTTTGTGATTTGATTTTAAGTTATATCGATATTTTTTAGCGGCTGGTATTTTGTAATACCGCCGCCTGCTTTTGGCATTTAATGAATTTTTTGGGAATTATTTCAATGTTCCTAAGCCACCAATGATGAGGTTTAGCCCGTCTATAAAGCGTTGGTCATAGTTATCAGAAAACAATGTTGCTTTAGCTTCCCATGTATATGGGTACTTATCATTCGATAATTTATTGAATTCATTTAATTTTTCTTGTAGATCATTGCCGTTAGAAAAGAGAGCCGCTTGCTGCTCAATACAGCACCCTAAAATAAAATAGAACACGGTCATGGTGCAGCTTGCTGCTTTGTCGGCGGACATTCCTGACTGTACGAATGTTTTGATTAATGCGTTATTAATTCGTAATACATTATCTGAAATTGCATAGGTCCCAGCGAAAACACGGGCGCCATCTCTGTGTTGTAAGAGCGCTTTTCGTAACTGAGTTGTGATCTTCAGTAAATTAGATTTCCAATCATCACTATCGCACTCATTGAGTGCAACCTCCGCAACAATGTGATCTGCCATGCCTTCGACCAACGATAACTTATTGCTGAAATGCCAATAAAGTGAAGCGGCTTTGATATTCAGTGCGTCCGCAAGCTTGCGCATCGTTAATCCATCAATACCTTCTGTTTCTAAAAGTTGAAGCGCGGTCTCAAGTATTTGTAATCGTGTGATTTTTGGAGTTTTCATAAATAATTCTCATTTAGCTCTTTATTCCCTAACAATGTTAGTTTAACATATTTATCCAACCTAACAATGTTAGATTGCGGGTGTTATTTATTGCGTTGCCAATCGGTGTAAGTATAGAGGTCCATAGAATGACGACAAATGAGACTAAACAATTTTCAAGAAAAATCATTGGATTAACACCTTGGGTTAGTCTGTTGTGTGTCGGCGTATTAGTTGCTATGACGACCCTCAATTGGGATCGGTGGCAAAGTAATCGACGCTATCAAGAATCGAATAATGCCTACATTAAATCGGACTCTGCAATACTGAAATCAAGAATGACGGGGTATATCTCACGTATTTTGGTGGAGGATTATCAATATGTCCGTGAGGGAGACGTGATTGCAGAAATTAACAACCAAGAGGAGTTGTTAAATCAACAGATTGCTAAAGCTAACTATAAAAAAGCACAGCAGCAACTCAATAATCTTGCGGATGAAATTAAAGAGTATGACCTGACCATTGAAAAATTATGGAACCGTTATAAAGCAGCAGGTATTGAGGTTTCTCAAATGCAGCGTAGTCCTTTACTGCGTAAAGAATTAATTAAAAGTGGGGCGATCACTTCTCAAAATTACCTTGATGCGAACTCAGATTTACAGCGGTTAATAAAACTGGAACAAGCCGCAAAAGCCGAATGGGAGCAAGCAAAACAATCGAAATTACTCTTAGCTCAACAAGAGAATATTCGTCTTGCAGAGCGTGATATTGCCTTGGCCAATTATCAACAAGCAAATACGCAAATTTCGTATGCGACGATTACTGCACCTTTTGATGGGCAATTAAATAAAATTAAGCTGAATGTAGGAAGTTTGGTAACACCAGGCACCGAAATTGTCACCGTCACACCGCGTTCACAGCCTTATGTCATTGCTCATTTAAAAGAAACCCAATTAAAAAATGTCCAGTCGGGGCAGTCTGTGGCCATTTCAGTGGATGCTTTTCCTGATATGAAATTTAGTGGCGTAGTGCGTGATATTGGAGCACAAAGTAGCGGAGAGTCCGCTTTAATTCCCGCAGATAATAGCAGCGGAAATTTTACGAAGGTCGTCCAAAGGATCCCTGTTTATATCAGTTTATTATCAGAGCAATCGGCGATAGATAAGTTGCGTCCGGGTATGTCGGTCATTGTGAATATTGATACTCAGAGTACGCAGTCACAAGGAGACTGAGATGAGATTAGCAATATTGCAAAATAGCAAAGAAACTAATCCACTTTTTGTTGTGATATCCGTATTTATCGGCGCGATATTGTCGACGTTATTTGTACGCATGTTCTCTTTATCACTGGCGGATATTCGAGGCATTTTTGGGTTAGATGTACAAGAAGGCACATGGATTAATGTCTCTTTAAACGCTGCGCAATTAATCAGCATGACATTGACGCCTTGGTTTATGGTCGTGCTGGGTGCCGAAAAAATATTAATGAGTACCAGTGCCGTATTGTTGGTGAGCTTTCTCTCTTTTCCATTAATAGGGGAAGGTGGGGATCTATTTACTGCATTAGTCTTGATCCATTTTGTTATTGGTTTTTGTTTAGGTGTGTATTTACCGATGACAATTTCATTGGCTTTACGAAACCTACAACAGAATGTCTGGTTAATCGTTATGGCCGCGTATAGTTTGCGCGTCTCTTTGGGGATGGATGCGGGGGTCGGAATTTCAGGATCTTTTATTGAAATTTTTGGCTGGCAATGGATGTATTGGGTCTGTGCTTGTTTTGCCTGTTTAATATTTATCTTTGCATGGAAGGGAATGCCATTAGTCGGAATTAACCATGATTTTTTGGCCCAAACAGATTGGGGAGGCATGGCGCTGAAAAGTGTCAGTTTGGTTCTACTGTATATTGGTGTTGTGCAAGGTGAAATGTTGGGTTGGTATGATTCAGGCTTGATCACCGCTTGCTTAATCGCGAGTGTGGCTCTTTTTGCTATTTTTATTATTCGTGCATTCTCTTTTAAGCAGACTTTTGCTCACCCCAGCTGGTTAATGAATAGAAATTTATTTCTTTGTTTTGTCGTTTCCTGTTTATACGGCTTTTTGATGCTAGCAAATTCGCTGTTTATTCCCTCATTTTTAATCACAATTGGGGGATTAAAACCTCACCAGATAGGCGAAGTGACGAATATTGCTTTTATTTCATACCTATTGTTTAGCCCGATCGCAATTTGGTTAGCTAGACGAGTGGACTCGCGGTTATTAATGATCATCGGTGTGTCTATTATTGGTGGCGCGAGTCTATTGGGAATGCAGGTTGATTATCAGTGGCGAGTTGATGAATTTATTCCATTAATGATCATGCAGTCTTTTGGGGAGTGCTTGGTGCTCATTGGCTTAATTGCTTCTTTTGTGGTCAATATTAAGCCGCAAGATGCATTAAATTTAGGCGCCTACATTTCTATTGCGCGCGTATTGATGCCTGCAATAGCAGGCGCATTAATGAACACTTATTTACGAATCTCTTTTGATGAACACTTTGAGACAAAAAGAGCTTTTATTCAGACTGGGGAGCAGAAATTACCCACAATGGATAGCGTGAATATGAGTTTGTCTCTTATCAGTAGAGAAGCTCATGTTGGCTCATTCATTGATGGCTTCGCCATTACATTAATGGTTGTTATCATAGTATTAACCTTATTAATGTTTATAAAACCCGCACCAGAGAATAACATCGTCCCTGGGGGGAAATAAAAAATGACAGATGATTTATTGGTTCGCGACAACGGTCAGTGAAATTTTATCAGTATTATTTTTAGGGAATGGGCTAATTTGCTCGGTCATCATAATTAGCTCATTATTCTTTTCTACCCTTGCACTAATACCTAAGTTGTTTTTTCTAATAATTATGTCTGGAGGGAGTGCAACACTAAATGCAATAGTGCGTCCAGTCTCTTTAGTTTTAAACTGAAAGTTATCATTTTTAGTATTTTCATTATCATTTTGTTGTAATGGTGAAAATGACAGAGTAATAATCGATTCATTTGGTATATCAATATTTTTGGAATAAATATTACCTTGTAAACTCATTGCGTTTTCTTTATTACTAAGG
This sequence comes from Providencia sp. PROV267, assembly GCF_028477825.1. NCBI lineage: Bacteria > Pseudomonadati > Pseudomonadota > Gammaproteobacteria > Enterobacterales > Morganellaceae > Providencia > Providencia sp. PROV267. The sequence continues at coordinate 12,446 of NZ_JAMPLX010000014.1, forward strand.
TTATGCGGTTTTTTCACACAACCAGATAGAAAAAAAGCGAGAATAAATAAAAATATTGATGTTTTTAATCTTTGTTTATAATTCATAATCTTCATATTGATACTCTTTATCTTTATAAGATAGTGCGATTAAATACTTTTTGAAAGAAACATTGAATATATGAATAAACCCCTTTCTTTTGGTGGTTGAATAGCGCATGGCTAGCCTCCGATTTAGTGCCCGTATAGAGGATGCCGACTCTAGGCAGCGTCATAATTAGGTTTTCATCAAGCTCCATTTTTTTGAAAGAGAGGCGTAATTGTCTGACTAATTTGTAATAACTACTTTCAGTCACAATTGTTCCACGTTTTTCCCAGATCTCATACATAATTTCTCGTTTACTGCTGGTTTTATTCAGTAATAATTTCAATAAGCATGATTCATTCTCTGAAAGATTAATCGTTTTCTTCCCCCGAGACAGGGTTCGCTTAAGTGGGTCATAAACAACATGTTCAGATAAAATAATAAGAGGTTCTTGTTCAATTTGTTCAGTATTATTCATATTATTTTCCGTAAATATAATTTCATCGACAAGTTATTCTTCCATATCCTAACGTTCAATACGTCGTGCCACAATATAAAAAAACGACACACTATAAGATATTTATAAAAAAAAGACGATTTTTAATAAAAACTCTCTGTTTTTTTATGATGACTTAATTTATAACTTTACGACGCGCTATATATATCAATTTTGTATATTGATTTTTTATATTTTTCTATGGAATGTTTTGGGTTAAGACTTAACATAAAAATAATATATTAAGTCTATGAGAAGGTGGGGATATTAAAAGGAGTGACGCTTTAAGTGTGCTATAACGAATTTAATTGATTAATAAAATTTGAACTCATCATCTTGGTCACCCTCTAGACTAATACTACTGATACTATCATTCATCTGGTTGATAAATGGCTGAGTCATCAGGTTAGTTGCATTAACTCGATATAAGGTTTTTTCAAATGTTGCTTTGAGTTGTTCTTGATCAGCAAATGCGTCGGGAGTTTTTAGTCGTTGCATTGCTCCAGTAATAAACCGCTCTTTTGCTTCATTCGTTGAGTTGGCGAGTTTTTTATACAAGACCAAAAAATTGGCTCTGCGCGCTTCGTTATTTGTGTCATCAATTTTTAATTGACTTAATAATTGATTGATCTCGGTATGTTCAGCATCAGTTAATACAATATAGCGCTCTTGAGATGCTGTCGGTTTGACGGTGGTAGATTTTGTGTGCCACGCATCACTCACTTTGGTTGTAATATTGGGGCGATTCGAACCTGTTGATATTTTTTCATTCATTCCTACGTTGAGTCTATTAAGCGTTAGTGGGGATATCATTACAATCTCCTTGTTCGATCAAAGCCATGATATGCTGATAGGCTGATTTTCTCTCTGCTAAAATTTGGCAGCGGGCTGAGACGGATAATATTTGAGGCAAAGTCTGCTCGGCGGCAATCGTCGGGGAAAAATGAATGACTTCATTACCTATTTCTAAAGCAATATTCCCCTCTACACTGGGTAAGATTTTTAGACCCGCCTCGATATGGTTAAACATGTTTTGTAACCTATCAGGTAAATACAGTGTGATGGGGCGTCGCTCTTGTTGCTGAATGAGGTATTTAGCAATGATTTCTTGTAAGTGTGGATCATGAAAAAGCGCAGAAAGTTGCTGCAATAACGTTTCTTGGCTTTGATTCACGGCTTGTTGATAGCACTTTTCGCTGATCTCAATGCTTTCAATTAATTTAGACAGGAGCTGTTTTAAGCCATCAGAGTAGCCTTGCTGATAGGCAATTTTGTGAATATGTTCCACCTGTTGCTGAGCTTGTTGATAACGCTCTGTGGCTTGCTGTTGAGCTTGTTGTTCAATCTGTTTCACATAGCGAAACGCACGAGTAGCATGATGTTTAATCAATACTTTTTCACATGCGGTTTGTTGGATATCAGGCTGTATTTTTTCTGACATAACGGCAAGTTTCTTCAATGATATTCCAAGGTAGCATCGCGTTAAACGATGAAGGGATTAGCGCTAACGTTTGATTGCTGAACATATATTTTAACCTCTCGGTATAGGCACGCCCGAAGGGAGTGATATAGGCGAAAAGTTGTTCAGCCCCAAGCGCAAGTAAATGTTGGGGAGTCGGGCTTTCTCTATCAGTGCACTGCCAGAGTGGGTCACTGTATTTGTGGCGTAAGTCGGAAAAAGCCGCCAACTCTCCCCACCAAGGCAGCGCGCCTGAATGTAAAATAGCCCCTAATCCGAGAGCGACTTTTGGGAGTTGATTCCACTCCATCGACAAAATACGAGGTAGCCGTGCCGTTGTGCTATCAGGCCAAGGCAAAAGATACTGTTGGATCAACTGCTGGTTATGCAGTTTTTTTAACGTTGCAGGTAATCGATGATAATCAACATCACTGTATTCTAAATGGAAATAACTCCCCGGCGCTAAGAAGATATCTGCTTGCAGAAGTGGATGAATATTATGCAATAGTGTCATCGATTTTTGCCTCTATAGCGGCCTTGTCTTGATCATCTCTATTTTTCAATGATTGCTGGCGGTGCCAAAGGAATATGGCTAGGCCAAGAACAGCGGCTCCCCCGAGCGTCAGTATGGCAACCCAAATAGGATTAAATATTGATTCAGGTTCAGTGCGAATTTGATGCTGTAAAGGTGGGCGGCTGACAATCACCACAGAAACATTGTCATAATTGGTTTCTGCAAAGCTACTGGTTAGGAATAGTTTGATTTTATTCATCATCAATTTCGGGTCTTCATTACCAGAGTAGGTCACTAAACTAGACACTTTTTGCGTCTGCTTAGTCGGGGTATTACCATTCAGAGGGTAACTGACATGCACCCTCGCATTAACAACATCAGGGATCGTTAATAGAGATTGCTCTAAGCGTTGTTCAATCAAGGAGAGCAGTCGAGTGCGTTCCGCCTGTGGTGAAGCAACCAGCGAGTCTCCCGGGAAAGCCTGAATGATCTCCACAGGGTCTTTAGACGGTAAGTTATATTGACGTAATAAATCTACGGCGATCACAAAGTCACGCGGCGATACCTTTATAGAATCCCCTTGTTTATTATCTTGTTTACGTGAAGCTTCAACGCCATGCTCTTGTAAGATGGCTAGGACTTCATTGCTCTGGCGTTGGCTAAGATGACTGAGTAAGAGTTGGTTATCACACCCAGCCAATAACCCGACGAAGGTAATTAGGATTAATTTCTTCAATGTATTCATGACTTATTGGGCTTTTAGTAGAGTATCAATAGCACCTGTGGCTTTATGGGTGAGGGTCGACACAAAATTGAGGCCTAAACTGTATTGGGCGATTGAATTTTGCATATTCATCACATCAATGGGATTGCTAACATCTATGGTATCGGCTTGGTGAAAAAGGGCCTCTTTTTTATTTTGTACTTCAACAGAATATTGTGCATAAAGAGATCTAACCGTACTTTCAAGAGATTGAGTCGATACGCTGTCAGTAGTATTATCTAACATCATTGACATGAAAACGGATCGATTAATAGGCTGTATCATCATAGGCTCCTAAAAGGTAGAGCACCCACAAAGCGATGCTCTATTGTGAAATTAAACGTTACGGATAATGGCTTGAGCGGTATCTTTAATGGATTTCATTAAGTTGCTTTGTAACTGTCTTGCCATATTGTAGCTACCACTTAAAGCGGTAATTTTTCCGAGAGTCAGTGGGTTATCGACTTCTAACTTTACCGTCTTACCATCAGGTGTTGTCGTCTTACCATCAAGTATGTCTTTTAATTCATCGGCGAACTCTTTGGCTCGGTTACTGACATTCGCACTACTGCGATACATCATTCCCCAGTTTTTATCACCAGCCACCGGCGTTTCGAATGCGGATGACTCCCAATTACCCGTGTCTTTATTAATACCTAGAATACCTGAATCTGACATATATCACCTCATTAATTAATTGTGTTTGAATTAAACGACCAATGGTTATGGCCTAAAATAATAAAACCCTGATCGTTACGGATAAATGATTTCCCTGTTAGTTGATTCGTTGCCAGAGAAATTGAAAACTGAATATGCTGATTTCCCCATTGATTAATAAATTGATCCGCGAGCCGAACAGTAGACGATATCTGTTTATCATCCAAACTTCCTTGAACAATAAATATGGTCATATTATCTTTATCAACTCGTTTCCACGGAACGTTACTTTCTGTTAATCCTATTTCCGCCTTTTTTATCAGTTCGTCTAAATTGACGGTCAAAATTTCACTGTTTTTATAGCAGCCAAGATAACCTTTCATAATATTATTAATGATTTTTTCATCCTTAGTGGTTACCTGTTTATTGGCTTTTCTAACAATAGGGTGACAAGGATTACTTAAATCAATCTTTAATAAACTCGGTACGTTTTCGGAAATTTTATTCTCAATTTCACTTTCCAACTGAGCTATTTTTGTTATCTGATACTTTTCAGAATAATGCTCTTTTCTTAGGCGTTGAATACTCCAGTCGACGTCACGCTGATTTCGCACTAAAATTAAGGTTTCACCTTGCTGGTTCAGAGTCACAATGATGGGATAATGGCTGCCTTGTAGAATGTTTTCGACAGTGTTTATCTTTTTTAAAGAATTATTTCCAGAGTAGTATTGAATAACTAGAATTATTGAAAAAATAGTTAAAACAAATAGCCCAAAGAAAATAAAATTTTTCTTGGTTAATTTGGATTCCAGCATAGGTTGACTGTCATTTTCAATACAAATTTCAGGTAATGCAGGCTCACGAGTTGATAGGTTCCATGGTGCATCAATTGGTTTTATTGCAATAGGAAATGTGTCGGCCAATATTAATTCTTGAAAGGGGATAGGAATAGACTTTGATTTCATACCATCATTGATATGAAGATAAAATATTGGTTCATCGGCATCATTGATATGATCATTCGAACCATCCTCTGTTGTGATAGCTAGTTCGTAATGTATTGATTCACTAGGGATATAGTAAGTCATAAGCCCATCATTATCGACCTCTGTGTGGTATTCAACATTCGGGTCAATAACAATCAAATGAGCGTCAGCAGTTAACATTAGCTCATGTCCATTCATGGGGCCGCTAGCAATTTTCATTATACAAGCGCGGCTATTTGTATCTTTCATAAAGTAAATTCCAATGACAAGAAATTGGCGCTAGTAAAACTGATAACTGCATTTCCGTCAGTAGAATTTATCTTAATCATTCTGACCTATTATGTTAGATATCGAGTATGAGTTATTCCGGATTATTCCTTTGTGCCATGATGCATTTTCCGCCATTTTAGCGCTATTGATTCTCTTTAGATAAAGTAGAAACATCATGGTGAATACAAATATTGCGGCATTACTTGAAAATAAAGAAGGCTGCTTCTCTTTACAAGACAGCTTAGTTTTAGCGATACCTAACGCTGAGGAAACAGCGTTAATTTTTCATTCTCCCTATTCGGGTAAAAAAGTAGAGGTAATGGGGCAATCTTTATTTGTATTCCCATCATCAGATATTACTTCTATTAATAAAAAGGGCTGGTTTATTCATTCAATGCTACTTTCTGAGGTCATTGAAGTTCTTGCTGTTATTGATACCGCAATGGGGCAATCATTTCTTGCAGAAAACGAAATAACCTCATCAGATAATAAAGAAGATGAAGTTATTCATCTATCAAGTGATATTTTTTCCGAATATTCAATAAAGAATATTGTTATTGATTTGATTATTCAACGGCAACCTCAGTTTTATTCATGATGCAATATATTAAGGCGCTATGAAGCATACGGCATTATGCGTTTTTTACTTTCTGCCGCCGAAAAAGATAAAAATGCCAATATTAACCAGCTATGTGCAAGGTATGGCGTGTCGGCTTCTTATTTTAGGCAGCTATATCGAGAAAACTTTAATAAAACAGCAAAAAGAAAAATTATGAGTGTGCGAATGGCGTCAGCCATTTTGAAATTAATTGAAAGCGATAATTCAATACTTGATGTTGGGTTGGAAGCGGGTTATTGCTCCGCATCGCATTTTACTAACGATATTAAAAAAGAGCTAGGGTTAACTCCCTCTGATATTAGGCACCTTGGAGCAAAATTATATGAGCAGTAAAAGAGGCGGAGTGATCTTATTGTCACTCTTTTTACTGAGTGTGGATCATAGTTTAGCGCAAACGACAGTAATCACAGCAGAGCCGGTTAAACAAGAAATGGGTCAGGAGACCTTTGTCGCCAATAATATTGCGGTAGGAAAAGTGTTTGATTCTATCGCTGAGCGACTGAATAAGCCGATTATTCTCAGCAAACTTGCGGCACAAAAACGCATTACAGGTAATTTTAATTTAGCGAATGCCGATGAAATGTTTAAAGCATTAACTCGCCGTATTGCGCTGGTTTGGTATGACGATGGTGCAGCGATTTATGTTTATGATAATAGCGAAATGCGTAGTGCAATTATTCCGATGAATAATGCCAGTAGCCAACAAGTCCTCAATTATATTAAGAAAAATGGGATTTACGACCCGCGTTTTCCTGTCCGTACTCAAGGGGAAAATAGCCTGCTATTTGTTTCTGGGCCACCGTTATATGTTGAATTGATAAAAGCCGCTACGTTGTATCTTGATGAGCAGGTTAAGCAGGAGTCGTTATCTGGGGGGGAGTTGGCAGTGATCCCCGTAAAATATGCTTCTGTGACAGATAGAAACTATGCGTTGCGCGGTAATAACATCACGGTGCCGGGCATGCTGTCAGTTATCAGTGAGCTATTCAAAGATACGCCGACCGGCGCCGTACCGACGCAAAAAATAACTCCCAAAGAGAAGGTTGGAGATGATATTGATGCCTTGATGGATGCACCCATCGGTGAAGCTTCTGAGTCTCTAGCGACATTTAGTCACTCTTCATCATCAAATGTGCCTTTTTCTTTGGTGGCTCACCCTGATAGTAACAGTCTAATTGTTAAAGGTTCCCCTGAACAAATTCGTTATGTTCGCCAACTGGTTAGAACGTTAGATACGCGTCGCCGCCAAGTTGAGCTATCACTGTGGATTATCGATATCACGCGTAGTGAATTGGATAATTTAGGCGTCAATTGGGAAGTTGGCACGATTAATACGGGGAACACGGCATTTTCTTTTAATCGCAGCACGTTATCAAACAGTACGGATTTTCTGTTACGCGTTGATGCCTTAAGCAAAAGCGGTAATGGCCATATTGTTTCTCGTCCTGTTCTGCTAACCCAAGAGAACATTCCTGCCTTATTTGATAACAACACCAGTTTTTATGCCAAGTTACAAGGGGAACGTATTGCCACCTTGGAGCAAGTCACTTACGGCACCATGGTGAGTGTGATGCCGCGTATTTCATCTGGTCATCAAGTTGAGATGGAAGTGAATATTGAAGACGGCGGTGAAAAACAATCAAAAAGTGGTGAGGTTTCGAATGTGGAAGGCCTTCCATCTGTTAATCGTACGACTATCAATACGGTTGCGCGTATTGCGCAAAATAGCAGTTTATTAATTGGGGGATACACCCGAGAACAAGTGGTTGAAAATGAAAGTCATATTCCTTTATTGGGGGATATCCCACTGATCGGCGGCCTCTTTAGTCATACCTCCGTTAATAAGCAAAAAATGGTGCGATTGTTTTTGATCCAACCGCGTTTATTGGACGAAAACGAAGTATGGGATGGGCGTCAGTTCTCGGAAAATCAGCGTATTAAAGAACAAAACGGGCAGTTGCACAGTACCGTTAAATTTTTGAAAACCTATATGGAGCAACCATGGCAATAACGCCTTTGGGCTTTGGTTCCCGCATAGTCAGCAGTTCACATGAAAAGAGTCGATCATCAAAAACCAGTGATGATTCGGACGAAGTATTGCGCGGTCAAGGGGTTATCGATAGTGCTGGGGAATATGCCTCAATGTCGATGTTGGCGGCGAGCCATGTAAAAAAAAGTGGCTCTAAACAAGGAGAAACCGAAGATTGGATGCAATTTGCTGAGCGCATCCTTGATGAGCATGCTGATGAAACCATTTTACATGTTGAAAGTGCGCTTAATCGGCAGTTTATGACTCCTAAAGAGCTAAGAGCATTTTTATTGCGCTTTTTTGCCGACCCTAGCGATTTGTTAATGGCGCTTGCGGCCTTAATCAATCGAGGGAAATTGAAGGCTGAGCAACTCGAACAACTAAAAGAGCTGGAGCAACAACTTAACGCTGAGGATAGCGATAGAAGCACTCAAGCGGGGATAAATATTGCACTGGTTGCGAAGGCGTTTGCGCAAAAAATTAAGCAATCCGCAGGGAACTTACGCATGTTATATCGTGAGTTTCTTAGTTATGACGGCCCTGTAGTTTATCTATATGAGCAGTGGGTTGAGGAGATGGAAAGCCAAGAGCGCGAAAATATTATGCGTTATTTAAGCAGAGCGCTGGCGTGTGATCTACAAGCCCTGCCATTGGGCGATATTAATATTAGTGAATTTGGTGATTATTTTCTCCGTGTAGGGCGGTTACGTGAATTGCAGTCACTTGAGCATGTGTTCACCCAACAATTTTTCCAATCGGGGCTTTTTCGGCAGCACAGCCAACTGATTAATTCTGAGTTTGCTAAAAAGCTCAGTCAGCTCTTTACCAGTGGTATTCGTAGCCAAGCGCAATTTGAAGAGAATTTGTTGTTATTTATTTCATCACAGTTAGGGGCGATGAGCACGGACTTACGGGCGCGTTTTTTACAATTATTAATTTTGGCATTTGGAACAATACCCACCGCAATTTTTCAATCATTGGAAGCACGAGAAGAGCTGCTCAATCAATTGAAAATATATATGGACTATGTGAAGGCACAAGAGGAAATCATGATGCGCAACGGTTTGCTAAATAAGGAACAGAAACCGCATGAATAAATTTACGGGATTTCTTTTGGCGATCCGCAATCGCCCAGAATTGATGGTCTTAGTTATTATGGTGATGGTCATCGCCATGCTGATTATTCCATTACCAACAATATTGGTCGATTTATTAATTGGCTTGAATATTATGATATCGGTGCTCATTTTTATGAGCTCTTTCTATATTACTCGCATATTAAATTTTCAATCATTCCCTTCTATTTTATTAATAAGCACATTATTTCGTCTCGCATTATCTATTAGCACGAGCCGCTTGATTTTATTGGAGGCTGACGCGGGCGATATTATTGCCACCTTTGGTGAGTTTGTGATCCAAGATAATTTAGTGGTCGGTATGGTGGTGTTTGCCATTGTGACCATAGTGCAATTTATTGTGATCACGAAAGGGTCTGAGCGTATTGCTGAAGTGGCAGCACGTTTTTCCCTCGATGCAATGCCGGGTAAGCAAATGAGTATTGATGCCGACTTACGGGCAGGGGTGATTGATGAATCGACGGTGAAAGAGCGGCGCGGCGACTTAGAAAAAGAGAGTCAATTATTTGGTTCTTTTGATGGTGCAATGAAGTTTATTAAAGGGGATGCGATTGCAGGGATTGTCATTATTTTTGTCAATCTGATCGGGGGAATTTCTGTGGGTGTTGCACAGCAGGGCATGGATATGTCATCGGCTCTGAATACATTCTCACTCTTAACCATCGGTGATGGTTTGGTGGCACAGATCCCAGCACTGCTTATCTCTATTAGTGCAGGCTTTATTGTGACTCGCGTTGGAGGCAATGATAAAAACTTAGGTCAAAATATCGTTTCTGAGTTATTTGCGAATAATTTTACGATTCTTATTACTGCCTTCATCGTTTTATTTATGGGGTTCCTGCCGGGTTTCCCTACCGCTATTTTTCTCTTTTTAGCCTCTTTGCTATCAGTACTATTTTTTGTTCGTTTTTGGAAAACGCGTAAAGAGAAGAATAAGCAGATATCACAAACTGAGCAGGTGAGTGTCGATTCGGAAGTCACCGAAGGGGAAACACAAAGGGAAAATAGCCGTTTTGAGCCTGAATATATTCCTGAAACCTTGCCGATTATTATTTCGGTTAATCAGCAATATAAAAAACAGCTCGAAGAAAAAAACTTTTTGTTTCGTATGAAAAAGGATGTGTTTGTTCGTTATGGTTACCGGATACCCGATATTGCCATTAATTATTCACCTATCGTTCCAGATAACAAAATCATCATTTTAATTAATGAAGTTAAAGCAGGTGAATACGATATCTGTTTCGGTGGATTTCGCTTATTAACCATGAGTGATGAATTGGAATATTTAGGCATAACGCTGACCCATTTTACTGATGAGTATGGCGCAATTAGCTCTTGGTGTGGCAAGCAAGATCACGAACATATTGAACAGCTTGGTTTGATGGTGCGCGATGATGTGACCGAAATGATTGATTGCGTTAGTACACTATTGCTGCGTCATATTAATGAGTTTTTTGGGATCCAAGAAACGAAAAACTTACTAGATGATTTAGAAGGCAAATACCCTGAACTATTAAAAGAGTGCTATCGACACGCGACGGTGCAAAAGGTGACAGAGGTTTTCCAGCGTTTATTAATGGAGAAAATCTCAGTGCGTAATATGAAACTCATTATTGAAACTCTCGTGCAATGGGTGCCAAGAGAGAAAGATAGCTTAATGCTCGTTGAACATGTCAGAACCTCAATGGCGCGCTATATCTCTTCCCGTTTTGCCATTGATGGCCGCTTAAATGTGCTTATGGTGAATTCTGTTTTTGAAGACACCATTCGCCAAGGCATTCGTCAATCTTCTGGGGGAGTCTATTTGCATTTAGAACCAGAAAAGACCAATGAATTAATTCAAGCTGCCGAGCTAGCCCTCGAAAATAGCCATTTATCTATTCGAGATATTAATGTGCTGGTGCCGGTCGATATACGTCGTTTTGTGAAAAAAATCCTTGAAGGACGCTTTCCTGAATTAGAGGTGCTCTCATTTAATGAGGTATCTGAAATGGTGAAAGTGAATATTATTAAGACAATATAAGGAAATTTCTTATGAAATACCGCTTTGTAGAAGCATTAAATACATTTTTAAATTCAATGGGCCGTAGTGATCTAATTAATCCGCAACTCGACTGTCATTCAAATATTCAATTAGAAATGAATGACTCGCCAGCGATTAATATCGATCTTTCTGGTGATGATTTAATTATTTGGTGTCACCTTGCTGAATATAGTCCTGCAAAATTTGATTCAATGGCGCATATGCTACTGAGCATGATCGTGGAATATTCACCTCGCAATTTTCAATTGGGGCAACCGGCATTGAATCTTATTGATAATAGCTTGGTGCTTTCGGCTGTGATGAAAGAGTCAGCCTTAAACGATACTCAACAGTTTGCTGACAGCTTTGAAGAGTTCTTTGAGCGTAGTAATCAATTCCAAACAGTATTAGCTAATTAAATCATGAAGCTTTTTGATTCTTGCGCGCACCCTGCGCGCATTCATGGCTGTTTAATGGAAGCCCCTTTGCAGGGAGTTTTTATTGGTGAGATCTGTGTTGTTGAACGCTCGATAACGTCAAAAGAGCGCATAGCAAAAGCACAAGTCGTGGGGTTTAAAGAGGGCTTAACTGTGCTCAGCTTAATTGGTCGAGCACAAGGGTTAACGCGTGATGTGGTGATCCGCCCAACGGGCCTACCTTTCGTGTTTGAAATGCATGAGCAGCTTGCCGGTAAAATTTTTGATGCGGCGGGTGAGCAGGTTGGTGTGCTCGGTCATACTGCCGAAACAGCGTTCTGCCCTGACTCAAGACTAATGCGTATTGATAGTCCACCCGCGAGCGTGACATCTCGGCGTCCGATTGATGAACCACTTATCACCGGTATCCGTGCGATAGATGGCTTATTAACCTGTGGTCTTGGGCAGCGTATTGGTATTTTCGCTGCGGCAGGAAGCGGCAAAACTTCATTAATGAATATGATTATTAACCACGCGAAGGCGGATATCCATGTTGTTGCTTTAATCGGTGAGCGTGGCCGAGAGGTCATTGAATTTATTGAGGAGTTACAAGCCTCTCCTCATGCAGCCCAAACGGTGCTTATTTATGCCACTTCCGATAGCCCACCGATAGAGCGGTGTAATGCGGCGTTGCTTGCTACGACAATCGCGGAATATTTCCGTGACCGTAATCGACATGTCTTGTTATTTGTTGATTCAATGACACGTTACGCCAGAGCATTACGTGATGTTGCTTTGGCGGCGGGGGAACTTCCAGCAAGACGAGGCTACCCAGCGTCGGTGTTTGAGCAACTGCCTATGTTGCTTGAGCGCCCAGGTCGTATGCAGCAAGGCTCAATTACCGCCTTTTATACCGTATTGCTAGAAAGTGAAGAAGAGTCAGACCCTATTGGTGATGAAATTCGCTCGATTCTTGATGGGCATATTTATCTTAGCCATAAGTTGGCGGGAAAGGGGCATTACCCAGCGATTGATATTTTGCACAGCATTAGTCGTGTATTCCAAAAAGTCACGACGGATACACATCGCCAAGCCGCAACAAAAGTGCGTGATCGTCTATCTAGGCTAGAACAAATTCAGCTGTATTTGGAGCTTGGCGAATACCAACGTGGGGAAAGTGAAGACAACGACAATGCTTTGGATAAAAAAGAAGATATTGAACAGTTCTTGCAACAAAAGATGGATGAAGCTGAGCATTTCGAAACTGTATTAAACCGCCTCGACTATTTGGCTTCCTGATGATTAAAAGTCTTCTTACGTTAACGGAAAGACGCCTTGATCGCGCTAAACAGGAACAATGGCAAGTGCAGTCAGCAATCCGTGCGCTACAACAACAATTAACGGATATTCAATCGCGTATTGCGATATTGACGACACAAATCGCGTTATATGAGCAATCCGCCGAACTGAGCAAAATGGCTTTTTGGGAGAGCCAAAGGCTGAAAGCCGCTTTGCTCGCGGAAATTGCTCATCTTCAATACCAAACGGAGTCAATTAATACGGAAATGACTCGGTATGAGCAATCACGAAAAAATATTGTTGTGCGTATGTTTGCGTTACGTAACAAGTGCGAGAAATTCCAAAATTATCTCAAGCAGCAACACCGTGCTCGGCGTTTAAAATCGGAACGTCAGCAACAAAATGAAATTGAGGAGTTGTCCGCCTATGGCAACAGTAAAACTGGCGTTGAATGAACTGAGTACTAGGGTAGCGGAAAACCATGCTGCCTTCCCATTAGCAAAAGGTAAACAACCCGATAGCAAGTCGCTAATTAAACAGCGTATGGCGGAGGTCGCTTCGAAGAAAGCACAAACGTCGCCACCACAAAAACGACGCAAGAAAGAAATGGAAGACAGCTTAGCGCTATTATTGGCGCAGTTACCTGTGCACCTACGCCATACTGAAACGGCGGAAAAAATGATGGCATTTTGCCAATTGGGTATCAATGCAACGGCGGGTGTGAAAGCCGCCCAATCACACCGTGAATTACCTGTGATAGAAGCATCGCTGTCACATAGGGCGCTACCGATGACAGAAATATCGTCGGACAGTGAGGGTGATTCGACCGATAAAGCGCTTATTGATGCGCCATTAGTTCCTAATCATGTTGCGATTGGGCAAGGTGTTATCGGGAAAACTCACTGGCAACAAGAGAGCAATCGGTTATCAAATACTGCTGAAACGGTCTCTGTAGAAACCAATGCAAATTTATCTATCTCTGCAAATACAAATAAAAATGTGGTGAGACATCAAGCGTCAATAACAGCTTTAGCGCCTCAGCCAAAAAAATGGCAAGGAGCAGAGCACAATAAGCACGCATTGCCGCCATCAACGCAGATTAAACATCGTGAAGTAGAGCAAAATGATTTGCATATTCACCATGAAACCCATCATGAAATGCCAATACCGCTAGGCGTAAAAACAACGTCAGTTACTCGAGAGGCGATGTCTGTATCCCCCCTCTCTTTCCAAGCGCCAGCGCTATCTCTGCCTACGCATGAAAGCCGGATTTTGCCTCAATCCGAAATAACCGCACGACCAATGTCACCGTCACCATCTGTGGCTTCTATTTCAGTGGCAGATCAGGGGCAGTACAGTACGCCCTCCTCATTGCCGCTTGTTCAGCCAACGCAATCACAAAAAATAGATGAAGGCGATACAGTGCCTGAGATTAGCCAGCCATATCCGCAATTGGAAATCGATGACTCCCCTGATTGGGTGATACCACCATTAGCCACTACGACTTGCAATGAAAAGGGGCAAATAGCTCCGATGGTGCAATCTCGTCAACCCACAAATAAAGCAAATTCCACCCTAGATATGGGCACAGAAGCGATGGCGGCAGCGACAGAGAATAAAGTGACACAAATTGAAGGAAGCCGCCTCACTTATACCTTTAATCAATGGCAGAACAGCCCTTCGGTGACATTTGAGTTAGCCACTAGAGGCAGTGAACTATTGGCTACCACCACTAGCCCGGAAGTTCATCGTGCGTTACATGAAAATCAGCACCTTTTACGCAGCGATCATCCGTTATCAATTCGTGATGAAGAGTCGCGTCATGAGCGACAACGCCAACAAAGGCAACAACAGTCTGAGCAAGAAGATCATTAATCATGTTGAATATTCGCCGTATTAGCCAGCGAGCACTCCAAGTACGCGCTTGGCAGCAATGTTACCAACCTGATTTGGAAACCGTCTCCCCCAGACAGGGGGAGCGCTATTTCCAACTGACGTTAATCAGTCACACGGAAAAAGTACCAGCACTGGTCAATGTGGAACGTTGGTGTCACCACCATTGGCCCGCTTTCACGCATTATGCTTGGAATAGCATTGATGAGGATAACTTAATCAGTCTATTTACGACTGAAAATCGTGGAATGCGCTTTTTCTCCGAGCATTTCCGTTGTGGTTCACTCGAAATTATTGATGATAGCCCTGCAAAGCCTTGGTTGTGTGTGCAAGAGCCGGCTTTGGGCCAGGTGTTGTTACCTTCACCAATAGAAGGGCTAGCAAAACAATCAAAACAACAATTTGCGTTGCATAAGCTTAAGTTACAAGCGGATTGGGTATTGGGCTATAGCTATATTAGCGCAAAACTTCTGCAATCTATCCAGTTGCATGATGTGTTTTGTATTCAGCAATTACTGCTGAATATGTCAATCGCAGGGCGCCCTTTTGCCCGTTTTCAAAAACAACAAGAAGGTCAATTTATGATTGAAGAGACGATCGCTCCTATTGCCGATGAGAGTGCGTTATTACAAGAAGAAACCTTTTCAGATGAGGTTGTGAAACCATTCGATGTGAATGCGATGACAATCAAATTAACGTTTGTACTTGGTCAGACTGAAATTACGCTGAATGAGTTAGCCGATATTCAGCCGGGAGCCGTATATTCGATTGGTGAAAATAAAGAGCGTGAAGTCAAAGTGTATGCCAATAAGCAGCTCATTGCTGAGGGAGAGCTGATTTATATCGGTGAGAGTGACGAGTTAGGCTTAGAAATTACTCGTCTTGCTCATCTGGGTGATAAAAGGCCATAACATGTCCATTGTATCCAACGAAATACCCATGTTGGCACTGGTTTCACTGGCCACATTACTGCCGTTTATTATTGCGGCAGGCACCTGTTATTTAAAAATATCGATCGTATTAATCATGGTACGTAATGCCATGGGGGTTCAACAGGTTCCCTCAACCATGGCTTTAAATGGCATCGCGATGTTGTTATCCCTTTTTGTCATGATGCCAGTGGTACAAGACATTAGCCATTATATGCGTGAAGAGAAGGTGGATTTTGGCAATGTGGAATCGGTCGATAATTTTGTTGATGGCGGCTTAGGGCGCTATAAGGCCTATTTACAAAAATATTCTGATCCTGAACTGGTGCAATTTTTCGAATCAGTACAACAGCAGCGAAATGAAGAGCCAATGGATGCCGAAGCGCATTCAGCCACACTATTTTCACTATTACCTGCCTATGCACTAAGTGAAGTTAAGTCAGCATTCGAAATTGGTTTTTATATCTATTTACCCTTTGTTGTGATTGATCTGGTGATATCTAGCATTCTGTTAGCTCTCGGTATGATGATGATGAGCCCAGTCACTATTTCGGTGCCAGTTAAATTGATCCTGTTTGTCGCTATTGATGGATGGTCACTGATTTCGAAAGGGTTAGTGATGCAATATCTTGAATTGGCACAGCAATAACAAGGATACGATGAATGGATGAGATTATTTATAGCAGCAATAAAGCAATGTTATTGATTGTTATGTTATCCGCTATCCCTGTTATTGTGGCGACAGTGGTTGGGTTGCTGGTGGGATTAATCCAAACGGTTACGCAATTACAGGAGCAGACGCTTCCTTTTGGGATTAAATTGCTGGCGGTGTTTGGCTCGTTATTTATGATTTCAGGCTGGCTGGCAGATAAAGTGATGAATTATGCGTTAGAAGTGTTAACGACAGCCATTCCAGCAATAGGGCTTTTGGGATGAATCAAGAGATACTGTCTTTTTATTCGTCCATGTATTTTACCTTTCAGGAAGGGTTAATCACATTAGCTATCGCTTGGGTACGTATTGCTCCAACACTCTTCTTTTTACCTTTTTTGAGTAACAAGTTACTCAGTAGCGGTATGATTAAAAACTGTGTGACTGTCTATATTGTATTAGGACTCTGGCCACTACTATCGACTCATAATCTTCAAGAAGAGCGTGTTGGTTTTATGGAAATAGTGCTGTATGAATTAGCGGTAGGGTTAATCACGGCACTTATTTTAGCTTTACCGTTTATGATAGCGAATATTATCGGTGAGCTGATTGATACTCAGCGTGGTGAAACAATTAGCAGTATTGTGGATCCTGCCAGTGGCAGTGAAGCGTCCGAACTTGCGGTCTTTATTAGTTATATCGTGTGTATGGTCTTTTTATCGCAAGGTGGCATGCTATTATTAGTTAAAACATTTGCACAAAGTTATCAGCTATTACCGTTTGCGGCAGGTTTTTCCCAATTTAATAGTTTGCCATTAGGGGAATGGATGAACCAAATGGTGGTAAAAGCGATTATATTGGCGGCACCTATTCTCATTACCCTATTTATTAGTGAAGCTGCATTGGGGTTATATTCACGTTTTTGCCCACAGTTAAATGCGTTTTCTTTATCTTTAACCATTAAGTCAATTATCGCATTTGCTGTTTTTTTGCTCTATTTTCAGAATGAAGTGCCTGATATCTTGGTTAATATGATTTCAACCTCTCCATTACATGACATCTTTATATTATCGGACCCAGCATAGAGCACATATAAAATGGCAGAGAAAACCGAAAAACCTACCGAGAAAAAAATTAAAGATTCTGCTAAAAAAGGGCAAAGCTTTAAAAGTAAAGACAGTGTTGCGGCATTAGTGTTAGTCGTTAGCGTTTATGTAATCACAGGAACAACCAGTTTATTTGAAATAGCTGGATTGATGAAACGTATTTTGTTATCACCTTATAATATTAATATCAATATATTATTAAGGGAGTTTATTGGTGCTTTTCTAAAAATAGCTATTCCTGTACTACTCGCCTGTTTTATTTCAGGAGCGATACTTTCTTTATTACAAAGTCGTTTCCGCTTAGCAACAGAAGCCATTAAAATTGATTTTTCAAAGCTCAATCCAATTTCAGGGATTAAGAAAATATTTTCACTGAATTCTCTTAAGGAATTAATTAAAGCATTTCTTTATCTGATCGTATTTTCTATCTCGGCCATGGTATTTTTTATTCTTTGGCGGCATGACATTTTCTTGCTGTATCGTAGCACGATAAATGGAGTGATTTATCAATGGGTGGGGCTGTGCGCTACCTTTGTTGTCGTTTTTTTAGCCGTTGCGTTATTTATCATCTTAGTGGATGTGGTCACAGAATTCTTCTTGTTTATTAAGGGATTAAAAATGGAAAAACAGGAAGTGAAAAAAGAGTATAAAGATAATGAAGGGGATCCTCACTTAAAAAGCGCTCGTAAAGGGCTGCATCAGGAAATATTGTCGGAAGAGGTGAAATCCAATGTGCGTAACTCGACTTTTGTGATGGCAAACCCGACGCATATTGCAATGTTAATTTATTATAATAATGATATTGCGCCATTACCTTTTTTATTATTTAAAAGCCATGGATTACAGGCAAAAATGATTGTTCGATATGCCGAGCAACAAGGCGTTCCTGTTGTCCGTGATATTCCATTAGCTAGAAAAATATGGCGCTATTATCGAAAAGATAGTTTTATTGATGAGCATGGTTTGCAGGATGTAATGCGGATCATTAATTGGTTAATTCGCATTGAATTAGAAAAGATGGGAATAGATCTCGATGAAGAATCAATGAAACTAATAAATGAGAGAAAAATCATTCAGGAAGATAAAGACAGTTAAATTAACCATTTGTCGATAATATCGTTTTTTATAAGAAAATTCAGTTTTGAATAATTATGATGCAATTATTAATGATATTGCGTCATATATCCTACATTTTTATAAGGTGAATATATGAGTAACAAAGAAAAACAGTCTATAGATATGGATGAATTGCTTAATGATGTTACGTCGGCATTAATGTCTGGGGCAACTTATAAAGATATTCATGGTATTTCACAAGAGATGATGGATGGCATCTATGCCTACGCTTATG
Organism: Providencia sp. PROV267; assembly: GCF_028477825.1. Classification (NCBI taxonomy): domain Bacteria; kingdom Pseudomonadati; phylum Pseudomonadota; class Gammaproteobacteria; order Enterobacterales; family Morganellaceae; genus Providencia; species Providencia sp. PROV267. The sequence continues at coordinate 31,106 of NZ_JAMPLX010000014.1, forward strand.
AGTTTTATCAACAAGGAAAATTAAAAGAAGCAGAAACCTTTTTTCGCTTTTTGAGTATTTATGATTTTTATAATACCGACTATGTGATGGGACTTGCCGCTGTTTACCAATTAACTAAACGTTATGAAAAGGCCGCTGAACTTTATGCATTAGCTTTTGTATTGGCTAAGGATGACTATCGTCCTTTATTTCATGCTGGCCAATGTAATTTGATGCTTAAAAAAAGCAGTGCAGCACTGCACTGTTTCGAAAGTGTTTGTAATAGCAGTACCGATAGTGAGTTAAAAGCCAAATCTCAGGCTTACCTTAATGCATTGAAAAAGAATCTTGAAAAGACTGATTCAGTGCAGAAAGACTCTTCAATAAAGTAGAGGAAACAATATGGCAGCAATCACCAATATAACATCTGATAGGATAGGCCTAGTCAAAGCCTTTCAGCAAGGTGTTAATCCATTAGAAATGGGGGATAACATCGCCAAAGCGATGTTAAGTATGGAGACCGCATGCGAAGAATTAACATCAAATGAACAAGTGAAACGCAGTAAATTAGAAAGCCAGCCGCAACTGCAAGAGCCGAAAAAAGGCGTGAATGCAAGAGTGTCAATGATGGAGGCTTTCTCATCGATACGTAAGATATTAGGTGAAAATAATATCAATGAATTGCGTAATCAACTGCATCAGTTAAATATTGAATCCGATGCGCTGAGGCAACATGGTGATGCGTTATTAGATTCATTTGCTAAAAATACAGAAAAACTACAGCAAGCTGAAAAAGATGTGAATGCTATTCGCGTTGACCATACTAATACCAAAAATGAGTTAGAGGAGCTAACGAAAACACAGACCCAGCAGCAGAATCGACTGAATGAAAATAAGCAGGCGTTAGCCAGTAAAACGAACGCACTCGATTTTGCTAAAGCGAGTTTAAGTGGGATACCAAAACCCCCTAAAACAGCCGATGACAAGCAAGATGCGCAAAAACTGACTCAGTTAATTGAACAGCTAACAACGGAAGTGAATGAGCTTAAACAGCAGGGGGGGCAATTAACGGCTCAGCTTGCACAAAGTAATACCCAACTTGCTGATTTAGAATTAAAACTATCTACGATTGAAAGCAATCTTAAGACAGCGTATTCGACAATAGCAGAACTCACTGTGGCTGCTAATAGTGATCGCGACGTTTTAAATAAATTTATCCAAAATGCACCGCGCCCTGTCGAAGTCGACGGCGAAAAATGGGAAAACACGCTTGCTCTATTGACCATGTTAACCGCATCGCTGAAAAAAGCGATGAATGAAGACTCTATCCGCAATATGAAAGAGCAAGAAGAGGTGATGGCTAAGATCAGCGAAGCCTCTCGTAAAGATTCAGAGAAAAAAGCCAAAGAAGCCGAAGAGGCTCAGCGTAAAGCAGATGCTGCCAATAAAGCCGCATCGTGCGCCAGTAAGATTTTTAGCTACGTCATGTTAGCGGTTTCTGTTATTGCGACAGTCGCAACATTCGGCGCGGCTGCACCATTAACCCTAGCGGTTGCCGCAATCGGTATCGCCATTTCTGTCACTGATATCGTGTTGGAAGAGACGGGTAATGCAAGTTTAATGCAGATGTTAGCGACGGAAATTTCAAATGTTGTCACGGATATGTTGATATCGTTTGGGATGTCTGCCGAAGAGGCGAAAAAGATTGGTAGCATTGTTGGCATGGTTGTCGCAGCCGTTGCTTTTCTGGCGCTCTCTTTGGTTTCTATGTCCTCTTTTGTGAAAAATATCGCCAATACCGTAAAAACGGTCGTCAAAATTGCGGCCAATACGCTGAAAACTGTCGTGAAAAGCACATTAAAGGCGATGGCAAATACGATCGTCAATCTCGTTAAAAACCTGCTCAGTAAAATTAAAACGTTAGGCAAAGCCGCGGATGACATGGTGGTATTAACGAAATTTACTAAATTAGCCGATGCGGCGGAAGAGTTACAAAGTACCGTTAAAACAGCCAATCAGGTCGTGAAGAAGGCTCGTGATATTAAAAATATCGCAAAAGCCGTTGATAGGACGCATGAGCAGGCTGATAGCATCAAAGATACTGCAAAAGCGGTCGACAAGTTACATGAACAGGCAGACAGCGCTAAGCATGCAGTGAAAACGGTTAATCAGGTCAATGAACAAGCAGACGGTATTAAGGATGCCGTGAAAACCGTTGATAAGGTGCATCAGCAAGCAGATAGCATCCAAGATACGGTGAAAGTGGTCGATAAAGTCGCTGATCAGGTTGATGATGTTGCTGATATCGTTGATACAGGGAAAAAACTGGGCAAACAGAGCCTATTAGCGTCACGTGTCGAAGTTGGTGCGAAAGGGGCTGGCGTTGCAATGTCAGTGACAAGTGCGGTGACTGTTGGAGCATTACGCTTAGAAGGAGCTGCGCAACTACGAGAGCTTAAGACGTTATTCGCCAAAATGATGATGAATGATGAAATCATTAAAGTCCTCGATGAGTTGCTTGAGTCTCTGATTAAGATGCTGTCAAAACAATATGAGGTGTTTAATAACCTATTTACTGACACGCTGACCTCATTGAAACAATCAAATGAGCGTAAAGCCAATTCAATCAATCTCTCTAATTATGCCTAATTTTCATTAAGGAACTCTATTATGACGACTATTTCCTCACCAATGCCGTTTTCTATTCCAACCCAAAAGTTAGGCAATCTTGAGGGGCTGACTACTTTAACCGGTAGCGAAACTCAAACGATGTCAACGCAAGCACCAGGACAGCAAGTGTCCATCAAAGATGCTGTCGATATTACTGTGCCACGAACGCAAGATAAGCCGTTATTAAAGCTCCCTGAGCAAACGACGGTTAGTCCATCACTCCTGTTTGAAGTGAAAAACATGAACAAGGTCGAGCTTGAAGAGACCTCGAAAGTCATAGGTGGATTTTCATCGGCTTATGCAAACCTTCAGGAGCATATTGCCGTCACAGCAATCAAAGTTGAAAAAGCCGTCAGAGAAGTGATAACGGAAGAAAATAGCAAGTTGGAAAAAATGTTCCCAACAATCGCTAATTTGGACGAAAGCGAGATCAAGCAATTATCTCAAGGGGTTAATTTAATGCTGGCAGCCTCGGCAATTAAAGATGTGCAAGTGGCTCAAGCAAATAGTGAGGATGTAAAACCTGGTATTCAGTCACTTGACGCAATAAAAGAGAGCCAATTTATCGGCATTATGAGTAGCGATATTTTAATGGAGCTACGTAACCTACTGAGCCAGATTAAATCGATTATTAATACCGCTGATCGCCAACTACAAGCGGATTTTTTAAAGCTAAAAACGCAAATGGTGCAAAGTGCAGCAGATACAACGATTCAAGAGGGTAAAAAAGCATTTGAAGGAGCACTGATGGGATTTGCGGTTTCTCTGGGTGTAACACTTGCGGGGGCGGCATTACAAACTAAGCAATTAGTGAAACAAACCAAAGCTATTAATGTTCACGGTGTCGAAAGGCATAAATTATCTACTCAAGCACAATCAGAGATTGAAAGCAGTCGCCCATATATGAAAAAAACGGGAAATAAAGCGCTTGAACAACAAAATGAGTTACATGTTACTAACGTTCAAGATAAGGTTAAAGGATTGCAGTTAAAAGCGGAGCGGGAGCAACTGCAACTCGATCGAATTACCAACCAGACCCAAAAGAAATCGAGCATTATTGAAACAATGACTCGTTTATCCGATAACGCAGGTCAATTGGTAACTTCTGCGCTTAATATAGAGGTGAAAGCACTAGAAGCCCAAAAAATGGTGCTACAAGATATTGGTGATACTGCACGTGCTATAGCAAGTGATAAAGAAAAACAGATTGATACTGTTCTGGATTTGATGAAAAAAGTCTTTGATATTTTAAAAGAAATTATTGAGGGGCAAATCCGTACATTCCAAGCTGTTGCAACCAGAGGTTAGAGTATGAACGGAGTTAATATTGTTATCCAACCATCAGCTCTTGCTTCGATGACACCATCATCAGCGACAATAACTCATGATGATAGCGTGGTATCTCCACTGAATTTACAGGGGACATTTGTCCCCGATTTAGAACTCCCTATAGAGGAACGAGCTGAAAAAATCCTGCAGCAATATGGTGTTGACTACCCTGAAAAAAAGAATTACCTGATTTCTAATAATATGCAAGACCATGAGCAAATCTTGGCACTAACGAGACTTGCACAATTTGAATTTAAAGATTCAATGGATAAAACCAGTAATCTTATTGCCTCAATGTCGGCGGAAATTACAAAAACTGAGGATGGCCGATCGCACATTAAAAGTATCAAGGGGTTAATTGATAATATTAACACTAACTACCAAAAAAGCTTTGGTGAAATAACTAAAGAGGCGACGAAATATATGGAAACGCTTAATAAAGCATTAGGCTTATTGAGTACTTATATTTCAGCAGGAAAAGATGGTAAGATACACTTTAATAGGTCAGAGTTTGACAATCAATTTATGATAGCTCTAAAGGGTTATGTTATACCGAAAACCGGTACGGCATGGGATGCTTGGAGAGAGCCAGTTATTGATGATGATAGAATAAGCGATTTTATTAATGATATCGCTTCTATATCTTTTAAAGAGGGGGTGACAAGATCTACTATAGAGGGGGTGGCAAGTTTTTTTAAGAAAAAATTAGAAGGGCAAGGTTTTATTGTGAAAGAAACAGATGGAAAAATTAAAATTTACCCTGATTTTAATGTTGTCAAGGAAATAAAAAAAATAGTTGATGGTGTTAAATTAAATGAGGATGGTGACCTAATTTCCCAAGCGTTCCAAAGTATGCAAACGGCGATTGATAGTAAAAAAAATTCAGTGAATAATAGTGTATCCCGTTTATTAGAAGCTTTCCGTCAAGATAATAGCCATTTTGAAACTTTAACTCAATTATTAATTCAGTTATTAAAAGACCTATTTCAATATAATGCAGGTTTTGCTAATACATAACTGTTTAAAGACAATGTATCTTAATAGAGTGGGGTTTAAATACCCTGCTCTATTCTATTGTATCGAAATGGCTAATTATATTTATATAATTAAAAGGAGTTTCTATGCCAACAATCTCTCCCTCTACAACTATGCGAAGCACCGTTGAGCATAGGAGTAATATTCAGGCTAATGAATCCACTCATACATTGTTAAATGTTATGAATGGAGCTTTAAATATCGGTGATAGTAGCCCTATACAAATGGGAAAAAGAATCAATTTTTTTGCAAGTAGTAAAGTTCTACATCGTGAGCTTGATAGTGCTAAAGCAAATAACTTATTTACATTATTAAAAAACTCATCAGACAATTTAGTAGCAAAATATCATCTGACACCTGATATGATTGTAAATGTTCTAAGAGAAGACAAGAATAATATCAATGCAGTGTTAACTTCCTTTTCATTATTAAGCAAAGATGAAATTCCTTCTTCCGTATTAAATAGTCTTGCCAAAAATATTGCGGTGATGTCTAAGTCCTCAGCGGAAGTATCAAGTAAAACTTTAAGTAGCGAATTATTCAATTTATTACCTAAATTTGAAAGCAAACTGCAAACACGGTTTTTATCGGAATATGTTACGCCTGCGATTAAAGCTAAATTAAATGAAACTTATACTGATAGTCAATTGAAGCAGATGGCAGGTCTTGACTCTGCTCAACAGATTGATGATACAACACTGGTTAATCATTTTTTAAATCCAACGTTAGTACAGGAAAAACTAACAGGATTTGAGCGTGGGGTTAAGTCGAGCCAAGAGTTAAAATCTTGGAGTAATAAGAATTATAGATTGAATCAATGTTTTCAAAATTTAGAGGAACACATTGAAATTATTCTTGTAAATAAGTTGAGTGTACCGAGTGCAGATCATGCTCCTGTACAGATGAAACCAAAAGCAACAAGACAAGAACAGCCAACTTTATTGACCAATCCACAACAGTCAGATGATGTGGATGGTGTGCCATATCAAACCAGTAGCCAAACGTCAGCGCCGATTATCAATAATTATTATATAACTAATAATTATGCTTGCCCTCACTGTATTTGTAAGGTGTCCGATACACCGAGTCGTTATGGTAGTGTGGCAACGACGGTAAATATTGACAGCGCGGCCTCTTTTCAGGCGGCGCCGAGTAAGACGATAGCGCAAAAAACCGCGACACCAACGGCGGAAACCCCAACAACCTACCGAACTGAATTGCATGTTCAGCTCAGCGGTGACGGGAAAATTGTAAAACAGGATAGCCCGACACCGCCAAATAACGCCACTCAAGTTGATGATAGCGCCTCTCACCAGCCAGCGTTAAAAGATAAATCGAGTGGTGAAACATCAGAGAGCACTGAGCCACAAACAGGGGTCAATGAGGCGATTCTGCTGCAATCCAATCAAGAAAAAGAGGCTCCTGAACTTCCTCCTCGCCATCAAATGGGGGGGTATACACGCACAATGGATGGTAAATGGTTACCAAATACACAACAAACTGCCCCATTTGTGATCACCAGCGGGGGATTTAACCAAAGCACAAACCCTGTAGGCAGGTTGCAGTATAGCGCGAGTGATTCCAAGGTTGAGAGTGCAAAACCGACCGATCAACAGCTCATTGCAGCACAACGACAAAGAGCAGTAGATGGAATCGACTCTCAGTCGTTAGAAGAGCAAGTGACTCAACAGACAGATCATCTGTTTGATGCTCAGATACAACCGAATAGCCATTCACATTTAGTGGATGCGGCAAAGCAAGTGGCAACTGAATTAAGCAATATGCTGGATGTGGCAAATCGCTCTGCCATGGTGCTGAAAGACACGTCATTAGCGGCTGAACAAGCTACGCGCCAGTTAGATACACAACAATCACTAGATGATAAAGAGAAACCGGCTGTTCAATCGAAAGCAAGTTTTCCGTTGAGCAGCCATGCAAGTGGGATTTATCACGCTAAGGTGGCACAGGTTGTGGAAGAGCAGCCAACGGCAACAGTCGTTATTGAAAAAGAGAGTGCCGAACCAGTTGGAGCACTGCCTATTCATGATACTGAAACCACGGAGAAAAAAGCAGGTAGCGATGTGACGAAGAAAAAATATCGTTGGCAGGTGAATACGGATAATCGGGTATATACGACGTCAGGTGGGCAGGCTAGAGATTTGTCACAGAAAAAACGTTATATCGGCGATGATCAGCGATTTAAATTAGGAAATGGGTCATGAGTACAGATAATTTAATTCATCAAACATGGCTGACGGAGCAAATAAAAGCGATCCGTGCCTATTCGGGGATCCATAAACCCATTACGATGGATTCGACCTTAATTTTAGATTTACATATTGATTCATTGGAAATGCTTGAGCTAATCACCGCCATTGAAGATTACACTGGCCAACGATTAAACGATAATATCTGGGTAAAATGGCATCGATTACAGGATATTGTTGATTACCTTTCTCAAACGAAGACCTGAAATTATTTTTACATAATGACCTGATAACAAGGATGTTCAGGTCATATCCGTGGTAATCGTACTTGTTCTATATACAACATCTTTAACAGTAATTCTGTTTACTGCTTAATGTTAAATTCACATAATATTAGACCATCTGTTTATTCTATTAATACAAACGTCTTTGTGTTTATATTGAAAAATAGCCATCGACGAGTATTTTCTCAAAACAACATATCACAAAATAAATCTGATTTAGCCAGTTAAAGATAATCTCATGGCAAATCCAAAAACCAGTGGTACTTAGGTGAGCCATTAACAAAAGGCTCGTTAGCGTTATCGCTTAAAATCGGTATTGAGTCATCATAAAAAGATTTGTTTTTGGGTTAATTATGAAAAATTTGTTTTAAAAAAACAAAAAATAGAAAACGAAAAATAATGGGGTTAATTTGATAATTTTATTTATGTTCTTTTTACAACAATAAGTTATTAACAATAAGTTATTAACAATAAAATATATTTTATAAAATAAAAATTACATTAAATCATCATCTCATGAAATCGATCACAGAATGTACGATTCGTTAAATATATATTTCGAAACATTAATTTCATTATCTGGAGATGGGGATGAATGCGATTTCAGCGAGATATACGTTTATTCAACAAGTCGTTATTGAAGCCGGCAAATTAGCCGTATCTTACTATCATGACCGAAACCAATTAAATATTGAAAAGAAAAAAGAGGATGGGCAGGATTTAGTCACTATTGCGGATAAAAATACGGAACAATTTATTCGTGAGAAAATTCATCAGCAATACCCCCTCGATGCTCTATTTGGTGAAGAAGGGGGTTATACACAAGGCGCATCGCAATATACTTGGGTTGTTGATCCTATTGATGGCACAAGTGCATTTATTTTTGGATTGCCTTCTTGGTGTATTGCGATAGCCCTCTTGGATGAACAACAAAATACACAAATTGCGGTTGTGTATGATCCCGTACAGGAGGAGTTGTTTCATGCAATGGCGGGTCATGGCGCCTATTTAAACCAATCACCTATCCAAGTTAATGCTGTTCAATCCCTGAATGAAGGTTTATTTGGCGTTGGTATTTCAACGCGTCTATCGCCTGAATACATTATTCCTTTTCTCGATAAATTGCTCCACGCAAAAGGAATGTTTATACGCAATGGCTCTGCCGCATTAATGTTGGCTTATGTGGCGGCTGGGAAATTAATTGGTTATTACGAACCTCATTTAAATTCATGGGATTGCCTTGCGGGCTTATTGTTAATTCAAGAAGCTGGCGGTGTCATGAATAACTATAAAGAAAAGGACGATTTCTTGTTAAAAGGGAATTATGTGTTGGCATCTAGCCCTGGGGTATATCAGCAACTCGCCTCATTTAGAGATTAAAATAATAAAATTAGTAAAAGGTCAATAATATGAGTTCTAAATTTTCGTTTTTTGATATTAAAAGGCTACCGGCAGGAAAAATACCCCTCTCTGTACAACGTGATTTATGGTTAAGAAAGTTTATGGAGCCATTCATCGTGATGTGTTTGGCTTATACAGGGATCTATTTTCTTCGCTATAATTTCAAAGCAGCAACCCCATTTATTATTGAACAAACCAGTTTTACATTAAGTGATTTAGGCACAGTTGGCTTTGGGTTCTCTATTACATACAGTCTAGGCCGTGTATTACTCTCGTATTATATTGACGGTAAAAATACCAAGAAAATACTCAGTTTCTTATTAATGCTCTCGTGTGCCTCTTCATTTGCTATCGGGATGTTTTTACTTTCGTCAGGGCATTCTCTCGGGATCTTTATTTTCTTATGGGCGCTAACGGGTTTATTTCAAGCGCCGGGCGGCCCTTGCTCTAATTCAACCATAAACCGTTGGACGCCAAGAAAAAATCGAGGCCGTTTTATCTCTTGGTGGAATGCGTCACATAATATCGGGGCAATTTTAGCAGGGCCGATTGCATTATTTGGTATGGAATATGCCTTTAATGGCAATGTGGCAGGAATGTTTATTTTCCCAATTCTTTTTGCTGGGGTTATTGCTACATTTGGGATGTTTTTCGGTAAAGATGATCCGTCTGAGTTAGGGTGGAATACGCCAGAAGAGATTTTTGATGAACCAATCTCCAAAGATGATACCGCCGCGGAGAGTATGTCAAAATCTGAAATTTTTGTGAAATATGTGCTGAAAAATCCGGCGGTTTGGTTTTTATGTTTTGCCAACCTTTGTGTTTATACCATCCGTATTGGTGTTGATAACTGGAGTGTGGCATATGTCAAAATGGCGCTTGATTGGGATGATATTTCCGCGATAGGTACGATTACGGCATTAGAATTAGGCGGATTTCTAGGATCACTCACTTGGGGTTATGTGTCCGATAAAATGGGCGGTCGCCGCGCATTACTCGGTATGTTATGTATGATTTCAGTGATTTTCCCATTAATCGCTTATCAAAATATGTCCAGCGTATGGGGCATTTATATTGCATTGTTCTTTGAAGGATTCTTTATTTTTGGCCCTGTGATCTTAATCGGCATCTCTATCATTGGCTTTGCACCAAAATGTGCAACCGCGGTAGTGAACTCCATTCCAGGCTTCTTTGGTTATCTGTTTGGCGATGGAATGGCAAAAGTGTTAGTGTCTCGTATCGCTGATCCAACAGGGAAAGGTATCTCAGTGGGGGGCTTCACGTTTCATGGTTGGTCAGATACTTTCTATCTGTTATTTGCCGCAACCGCTGTAGGTATTGTGATGCTAGCGGTAGTCGCCTTCTATGAGGAGCGTAAAATTCGCCGTGACCGTAGTATCGGCCATTAAGTGATGTGTTTTCTACCCCATATACCTATGGGGTAGAGCATCATTCAATATTGAAGAAGCACTCATAGACATGTTGTAAATGGTTATGCATGCATTTGGCGGCTTCTTTAGGGTTTCTATCCAAAATTGCATTCACAATTAATTGATGGTCTTCATTCATGGTTTTGGGTAAATCAATATCCGCATAGTGTGACTCCATGCGAATAAAGCGTGTTGATTGTCGCATATCCCATAAGTGTTCCATCATGCTGTGTAATACTTCGTTGCCTGTCATTTCACTGATTAACAAATGGAAGCGTTTATCCTCGCGCAAAAAGTTTTCATCATTATCTTTTTGTTTGATGAGATCTTTCATAATCTCTTGTAATTCAGCACATTGTTCATCAGTTGCATTGCGGGCAGCAAGTTCTGCAATCATGGTTTCGAAAGATTGCCTCGCCTTCAATAAATCGCGTAAGCTAAATTCTGTTTCATCTTTTTCTGTTGCTGTACTGACCGCCTCTTTTTTGGGCTCAAACTGCGGTAACGGATTTGCCACATAGACCCCATTACCAACCCGAATTTCAATCCAACCTGTCATTTCCAGTGCAATAAAAGCTTCTCGGATGGATGATCGGCTGACTTCCATCTGTTTTGCCAGTTCTCGTTCAGAAGGCAACGGCTCTCCTGCGTTGAAATCGCCACGTTTTATACACTCAATAATAAGGTTTGAGATCTGGCGGTATAATCGTTCAACTTTCAGTGGGGCTAATGCCATGTTAATTCCTCGGTATGCTCATCCATATCGGCACATATCATACGCTTTAATCCTGATTGACTGCTAATCTGAATCACAAAAAAACAGATCTGTGAGCCATATCAAGTTAATTTTTTCTCAATTCAATAACTATAATGCCGGCCTGACCACCTGACAATCAAGCCATCGGTCATTCAGGTTACATGACAACTATAATTACTTTTTGAGGATGTAACTATGCAGAGTTCAGCATCTGACATAACACCCGATAATATTGCAAAAACCGCCAGGATTAAGAAAATTCAACGGATCTCGTTACTGCTGCTGTTTCTAGCTGGGATCATTAACTTTCTTGACCGAGGCTCTCTTTCGGTCGCTAACGAAGCTATCCGAGCTGATTTAGGGCTTTCAGCAACTCAATTTGGTGTTTTGTTATCCGCTTTTTCATTATCTTACGGTATCTCACAGCTTCCTTCTGGTTTACTACTCGATAGGTTTGGCCCACGTATTGTGTTAGGAGCAGGATTAATTTTCTGGTCAACGATGCAAGGTATGGCAGGGTTGATCCAAAACTTCTGGCAATTTATTGCGCTGCGTATCGGCCTTGGGGTCGGCGAAGCTCCCTTTATGCCAAGTGGCGTTAAAGTGGTGAATGATTGGTTTAATGCCAAAGAGCGCGGCATTCCCATGGGGATATTCAACTCCTCGACCACAATTGGGCAGGCGTTTGCGCCACCTATCCTTGTGGCTCTCATGTTAGCGTTTGGCTGGCGAATGATGTTTATCATCATTGGTGTGGCTGGAATTTTAATCGGGGTGTGTTGGTATGCTTACTACCGTAACCGTGAATCATTAAAGCTCTCTGAAGAGGATTTGAAATATCTCAACTCAGGTCGTGAGGAGCAGCCAAAACAGAAAGTGACATTGAAAGAGTGGGGTGCTCTGTTTAAGAAACGTACAGTTTGGGGCATGATTTTGGGCTTCAGTGGCGTGAACTATACCGGCTGGTTATACCTTGCATGGTTACCAGGCTATTTACAGGCCGAACGTGGGTTGAGCTTGGCCAATACGGGGTGGGTCGCCGCTATTCCATTTTTATTCGGTTCGCTAGGGATGCTGGTCAATGGCATGGTGGCAGACCGACTGGCGAAAAAAGGTTATTCATTGATGAATAGCCGGAAAATCCTTATCTGCTTAGGGCTGATTTGCTCAGCGGCTTGCACTTTATTGGTCGTGCAATCGACATCTACCGCGATGGCAGTCGCTTTTATCAGCTTGGCGCTATTCTTTGTGCATTTTGCGGGCACTTCTTGCTGGGGACTCGTGCAAGTGGTGACACCAAGCAAAATGGTCGCTTCCGTAAGCAGTATTCAGAACTTTGGTAGCTTTGTTTTCGCATCATTCGCACCGATTGTTACAGGTTGGGTATTAGATACAACCGGTTCATTTAACTGGGCGCTCATTGTTTGCTCAATGGTGACCTTCGCGGGTGCATTAGCTTACTTCTTCATCGTTAAAACTCCGATTGAAGAAACCGTTACACAGTAATTTTTAGGGCACTTGTCTGTGCCCACATATTGAGGTGAGTAATATGGAACAAACATGGCGCTGGTATGGTCCTAACGACCCTGTTTCTTTGAGTGATATTCGCCAAGCAGGGGCGACAGGGGTGGTAACGGCTTTGCACCACATCCCAAATGGGCAAGTATGGACTATCGAAGAGATAGAAAAACGCAAGGCGGAAATCGAAGCTAAAGGCCTTGTCTGGTCAGTGGTAGAAAGTATTCCTGTTCATGAAGAGATCAAAACACATCGTGGTGATTATGAACAGCATATCGCTAATTACCAGCAATCGATTCGTAACCTCGCTGCATGCGGTATTGATACGGTGTGTTACAACTTTATGCCCGTACTGGATTGGACACGAACTGATTTGGAATACGAATTACCTGATGGTTCGAAGGCATTACGTTTTGATCAGATAGCATTTGCCGCTTTCGAACTGTATTTGTTACAGCGCGAGGGGGCTGAGCAAGATTACACGGCTGAAGAGCTTATTCAAGCCAAAGCTTATTATGAAGCAATGAGCCAAGCCGATAAGGATAAATTGGTTGGTAATATTATTGCGGGCCTGCCGGGAGCAGAAGAAGGCTATACCCTTGAACAATTCAAAGCACATTTACAAACTTATGCAGGCATTGATAAGGCTAAGTTGCGTGAGAATATGGCCTATTTTTTACGAGCCATTATCCCCGTAGCAGAAGAGGTTGGCGTGAAAATGGCCGTTCATCCTGACGATCCACCGCGGCCTATTTTAGGTTTACCGCGGATTGTTTCAACGATTGAAGATATGCAATGGCTAAAAGAGACGGTGGATAGCCTTCACAACGGTTTCACTATGTGTACAGGCTCTTACGGCGTGAGAAGCGATAATGATTTAGTCAAAATGATTGAGCAATTTGGTGATCGTATTCATTTTACACACTTGCGCTCGACGTGCCGTGAAGATAATCCAAAAACGTTCCATGAAGCAGCGCATTTAGGGGGCGATGTGGATATGTTTGCCGTGGTTAAAGCAATTTTGGCGGAAGAAGATCGTCGCCAAAAAGTCGGTAATATGCGGCGCATACCAATGCGTCCTGATCATGGGCATCAAATGTTGGATGATCTGCAAAAGAAAACAAATCCAGGTTATTCTGCGATTGGGCGTTTAAAAGGATTAGCGGAAGTTCGTGGTGTTGAATTGGCGATTAAACGAGTCTTTTTCCCTGATTTAAAATAATTCTGAGTACTAAGTGAGTTGGGTCTATCTAGGCCCAACTGGGTAATAAAGAGATTAAATTAGCCCTTCTTCCTGTAATGCGAGATGAAAGTGTTGCACTTCTTCCGGAGTGGCTTGAATTCTTTTTAATGATAAATCCAATATATAAGGAATGTTTTTTTGCGGTTCACAAACGGCTAAAGCATATTTTTTGCCATTTTCTTCGAAGACTATAGGGGATGTTTTTTTATTGCCTGAATAGCCAGTCGATATTTTTTTACCATCTAAATTGAATTTATAAGAAACCATCAATAGGCGGTTAGAATTAACAACTTTGGCAGGAACAGCGATAAGTTTTAGTGGCATTTTGCCGCTAGATAATAATACTTTTCTGATCTTATTGTTCGCTATGTAGCGGTAAATAATAAATACAAGGCTAAAAATTAATAATGCGATGATAATAATTGTAGTTACAAAGCGGAGCATCACATTTTCGACAGCCACATCAACCGTTAAGCGTGATAGATCATTGGCATCGGCGATTGGTTGCACGGCAACATTTCGTGAAGTTCCTAGGAAACCAAAGCTATGTGAAACAGTGTGGCCGCGGTATGTCACCTTAACATTACAATGGGTAATAACCATCAAACTTGCTCTACAAGAGCCATTTATATTGGCATTAACAGGAACCGCATTTTGACCAATTTTATAGTCATACGCGATACCAGGTAATTGAAAAGCAACAAAAACGGTTAAACCGATAAGAACGAGAACAAGAAAAATTAAGCGTATTATGCCACCATCCCCTTTTAGTGGGGTTAACTGTAAGTCTCTTGTAGGAAATGCTTTTATTAATTTTTCAGGTAATTGAATATTATCTTGCATAGTAGCAGTGCTCATTGGAAATTAGAGGTATCAATTATAATAATTAAAAAAAACCTGATAATAGGATTACTACCAAAATAGTATTTTTGTGAGTACAAAAGGGATTGCAGATAGGATGAAATAATTTAGTGGCTAGATAAACAAGGGTATTCAATATCTGGTATCAGTTACACTACACATATTTAGCATAGCCGAAAGATAAATAAAAAATAGATTTAAAATAGGGTTAACATAATACAAGAGTAAAAAGAGAGCCACATATACGAAACTCTCTTTTTAAGAGTAAAGATGATAGGATCTTAAATTAGCTTATTTGTTTTTTAATCGCGCCTGACGCTAAGCTCCCTTTGTGGAAACTGGCTTGCCTTGGCGAAATTCGGGCGACCGCCTCTGCGGAGCAGGATGCATCGACGAGTACAAAGCTGGCATCATCCCCAACTAATGGCCACACTTGTTTGCCTTTGTCATCTAATGGCAACTTATTACCGGTGGCAATTGCCAGTGAACGTGATAGGGATAGTTCATCGGGGCGGGTATAGAGCTGGGCATATAAATTCGCTTTTTCTAACATATCACCGAGGCCAAATGGCGACCAATGATCAACCACGCTATCGGTTCCAGACATCACAAAGACACCGTTTTCATTGAGTGTTTTTAGTGGCATATGTAAGGTGCCAATAGGCACTGTGGTGGCGATAGTTATGTGTTGTTCGGCGAGTCGGTGTGCAGTTTCTTGTGCCTGCTCAGGTGTCAGTGTTGCAAGAGCAAAAGCATGGCTAATAGTCACTTTACCACGAAGAGTGCGGTTTTTATCGACGGTATCAATCATATAGTCGATAGCTGCGCGACCAGCTGGGCTTGTTTCATGCAAATGAATATCGACCCCTTTATTATAATCTAGCGCTATCTGGAACATGGTATCGAGCGATTTTTCCATTGCGCCATCAACGTTCGTGGGATCAAGTCCACCCACATAGTGCGCCCCTGCCTGCATTGCCTCTCGCATTAATGGCTCTGCTTTGGATAACAATAACCCATGTTGAGGAAAGGCAACAATTTCACAAGTTAGGTCTTGCTGGTGCTGATCAAGAACTTGAGTGAGCGCTTCAAGGTTCTTAAGACCGGAAACGGGTTCAATATTACAATGACTGCGGGCTATCGTTGATCCTTTGGATT
Organism: Providencia sp. PROV267; assembly: GCF_028477825.1. Taxonomy (NCBI): domain Bacteria; kingdom Pseudomonadati; phylum Pseudomonadota; class Gammaproteobacteria; order Enterobacterales; family Morganellaceae; genus Providencia; species Providencia sp. PROV267. The sequence continues at coordinate 46,978 of NZ_JAMPLX010000014.1, forward strand.
GGATCAGTTTGATAAGCGCATGTGCGCGCTCTTGAGTATACGGCTGTAATTCCGGCAACAACTTTTGCTCAAGCGCTATCATATCAAGGATAGTTTTACCTTCTCGTGATTCGGGAGCTTGCCAAGGTCCACCATAAAAGGTTTTATCCAAGTGAATGTGCATATCACGAAAAGCGGGTAGCATGAGTTTACCATCTGCACTATAGGCTGCTAATTGCTTATCAATATGCTGTTTATTCGCGAGAAGTGCTGCAATTTTTCCATTTTTAATTTCAAGGGTGTGTAGGGCCGTTTTGGTGCCAATCACGCTCGCATCACGGTAACGAAAGCCTGTTTCCAGTAACACATCATCAAGATAGTAGTGATCATCTTTAATGGTGGTCGTGCTATTTAATGAGGTGGGGCCATTATCTGCGGCAGCAATACCGGATATCGCTCCAAATAGCGTGCAGGTGGCTGCCAGTTTTGCACTCGTTGAAAGAAACTCTCTTCTGTTGGATGGCATAAAAACTCCTTAATGAGAGGGTTGCAAGTTACTCGGCGTAACCTGCAATCGTGTGGGGCTAACCTTGAACAATGTGCGTGCCAGTTTCACCGCGTAAGGCTTGTGGCAATCTCTCAGGCGTTGTAATGATCACGCGTTTGCCACCATTGGCGAGAAATGACAGGCTAGCTTCAATTTTGGGTAACATACTTCCCGCTGGAAAATGCCCTTCACGCATATATTGCAGCATCTCTGTTGTTGTCGCCTCCCCAAGCGCTTGTTGCTCAGGTTTGCCAAAGTGAATACACACTTTCTCTACGCCAGTGGTGATAATCAAAATATCGGCTTTTAACTCTTTTGCTAGCAATGTGGTTGATAAATCTTTATCAATGACGGCGTCGACACTCTGGAAACCGCCATTCGTATTTTTAATAACAGGGATCCCCCCGCCACCAGCCGCAATAACAACATAGTTATTTTCACTGAGCGTCCGAATAGCCGCTGATTCGATAACACTCTTAGGCGCCGGTGAGGCGACGACACGGCGGTAACCTCGGCCAGAATCTTCAACAAAATGCCAGTCGGGATTGGCTTTTTTTAACTTCTTAGCTTGTTCTAGGCTGAAAAATGCGCCGATAGGCTTGGTCGGTGAGTGGAAATTAGGATCATTTTTATCGACTTCAACTTGAGTCACAATGGTCACCGCTTGGCGGTGATGGCGTTTTGCCAAGGCATTTGTCAGGGCTTGCTGGATCAAATAGCCAATACCACCTTGTGTATCGGCGACACAGTTTGCTAATGGTGTGAGTGGTAGCCCTTCAACGGTGTGAGCGATTTCGGCACGGCGTAAATCTAATCCCACTTGAGGGCCATTACCGTGAGTCAGAACAATATTGTAATTACCCTCAAGCATATCACAGACATGGGAAGCGACCTCTTGTACCGCTTTTTCTTGAGCTTCAATCGATTGGCCGTTGTTATCTTTGATAATACTGTTGCCCCCGATGGCAACAACCACGAGTTCTTTCATTGTTATTGTATCCTGATACAGAGTCTATAAGTCGATGTGCTCAGCACATCGACGATCGGAGGTTAATGGCATTACACTGATTTGCTGATTTTCTCAGCGGTTTCAGGTTGTTGCGCTTCTATTGATTTCCCTTTATCTAAGAAGTATTTCATCACAAATAAGCCCGACATCATGAGGTAAGCGTATACAAACATCAAGGCGGGTCCTTGTGCTATCCCTACCATCGGTGAGTGGATAATACCGAAGAATACCAGTAGCGCGCCTACGGCGGCTGTTATAGCCCCACGTAGTGGCTGATTGAGAATGGCAAAGATAGCGATACAGCCCCATAACATACTGGCTAATGGCGCACCATTCCCGAGATGGACTAAACCTTGGTAGTAAACACCTTTACTGAGTAAGACATCTGTGCCGATTTGTGCCGCAGAAGTTCCCGCCGCCCCCATCATGCTGTTCATCATGGTCAGTGCCCAGTTGGCAATCCAAGGGAACAGACAGATAAAGATGACAGGCACTTCCACTTTCGGTGTCTCTCGCACCACTTGGTTAGCAGTGACAACACCAATAAACACTAGGATAGGCACAATAGCCGTCATCGGAATTATGGCTAACATAAAAGCGCCTAGACCGAACAACGGTACGATGAACATGGTAATACCAGAGGCGAGTGTATAGCCGATACTGGCTCCCATAGCTTTCCAACCTGCATGACCCACATAGACAGTGACAGGGAATGGGTTACCCATAAAACAGCCTACAGTAGAGGATAATCCATTAGCTAACATTACTTTACGGGTATTGTATTCATCGCCAGCGGCATGGGCGCTTTCAATATTTTCAAGGTCGAAAATATAGTTTGCTAAGCCTAATGGTACGGCTGAAGCCAAGTAGGGTAAGGCATGTGGTAGACCCTGTAAGAAGCTATCAATATGAATACCGGGCGGGTTAAAGCCAAATGAGGCAACGGAGGCTTTAATGGCTTCAGGACTTTGTAAGCCAGAGACCCACGCCAGCACAGTTCCTGCAATAAGCAGTAATAACCCCGTTGGAATACGCGCAAAGATAGGTTTTTTACCAAACCAGTTGATAAAAATGAGCAGTAATACGATAAATGAAACGGTAGGCGCTTCAAAAGCCTGTAACATCGGGTTCATTGCCAGTAATAGCAAACCTAACCCAGAGAGACAGGAGAGCAATACGGTGCGAGGGATCATTTTACGGATAGTTTCGCCGAGGAATGAGCCACCGACAAGGATCATCGATTCTACAAAACACCAAACCAGTGCGATTTGAATCGCAAACTCGGCATTTTGAGTCGTTTGGTAAACAGGCATGATGACCAAAAAGGTCACGGTAAAGATAGAGGGAGCGCTTGGGCCGGAAGGCAGTGCGGTGACATCATCGCGCCCAGTCTGTTTGGCGAGTTGCTGACCAAAATAGGCATAGCTGATACTCGCTAGCAATACGGCAAAACCAAATGCAGGTGCAATACGTCCATAAACAAGATCTTTAGGGATGCCGACGACAAAGATCAGTAATCCCATCATAGTGAGCAGATTGGTTAAGTTATTGGTCATCAGCCCGAAGTAGGCCGCCCAGTCACCACGTTTCCACTTTAGTTTCGTTACACTCATGGAATGTATCCTTCAAAGAAGAGACTGCGGGGGCAGTCATGATTAAAAACCCTATTGCTCAGGTGAATCACAGCGTATTATTAATTGCCCAACCGAAGTTGGGCTTATTATCGGCGACTAGGCGTATTTTTCGGCGTAAGCCAACATAGCTTTTTCAAAGCAGTCGAACGGGGGATGCACAATACCAGCCCCGATCATACCGATACCTGCGTCTTTGTGGGCGATGGCCGTATTGATGACCGGAAGGATACCGCTGGCGGCAACCTTGGTAATATCAATGGCTGTGGGGATCCCCATAAAACCTAACAGCGGGATCGTGACGTTAGGGTTTTCACCTAATGTGATCTCTCGCATTTGACGTGAGAAATCGATGGCCTCTTCAACGGTTCCTCCGACCAAAGCGACAATGGCAGGAGCGGTTGCCATGGCGAATCCGCCAATGCCATAAGTCTCGGTAATGGCGGAATCACCGATATCAAGGCCTGAATCTTCGGGTTTATAGCCAGCAAACATCGGGCCGATAACTTGCTGTGAAGGGCCTGTAAACCATTGACCCGGTAGCCCACTGATACGTAATCCGAATTCATAACCATTACGCGCCATGGTGGTAACGACGGTGCTGTATTCGATACCATGAGCCGCATCCATCGCCGCTTTACACATCGCCATCCATGTAGGGCCAGAGAAGTAATCGCTGCTTGCGACAAAATCAAAAACGTCTTTTTGTTGAGCAACTGAGAAATCCGTTTGGATGATATAAGGGGTCAGTGCTTGGATAAGCAGCGTGGTGCCTGCGTTATTACGGTTATGGCACTCATCCCCCATATGCAGTGCTTGAGCCAACATCAGACGCAAGTCGATTTCGCCGGCCAGCTTCATAGCATCACGTAGCATTGGGCCTAAAACATCACGCATCCAGTTCAAGCGGTCAATCACACTTTGGTCGTTGGCTCCCATGCGTAAAATTTTTGCCATTTGCTCACTGAGGTTGGTAAATGCGCGGTTACCATAGGTTTTGTTTTCGACAATGTGCATAAACATTGAGGCAGAGGTCACACCCGCCATAGAGCCAACACAGTCGTGTTCATGACAAGGGGAAAAAATAATCTCGCCAGAAGCGGCTACGCGTTCGGCATCTGCTAAATCTTTTGCTAACCCTTCAAATACCAGTGCGCCAGTCACTGCACCTTTCATTGCGCCACACATATCTTTCCATTCAACAGGCGGTCCAGCATGTAAGATGGTGTTTTTAGTCATCCCCGGTACGACGTTAATGGCTTGATCATAGCCAACAAGTACAGGTTGTGACTGAATAATGCGTTCTAAGGCCTGCGCATTGGCAGCGGCAATTTTCTCTTGTAATGCGCTATTACTTTCAATTTTATCTAATGCGTTGATCACGGCAATATTGCCTTGCCCGGGTGGCGTCCAATCTAAGTGCGTGACGGGAACATGCTGCTTTTTAAGGTCATCACTGAACATTTCGATGCCCACGTTAATCACATTTAATGGCTGTTTAAATAATGAAGTCATTACGCATTCTCCCCTTTCCAGACAAATTCGCGGGCTAACAAACCGGTGTTGGTGCTACTACTTGCCCAAATCACACCTGCATCGGTGAGCATTTTCACTTGGGCATCCATGGATGGAGTGTCTTGGTCAGTACCGAGAACATAACCAAGGATTTCCAGCTCTCGACCCTCTTGTTTGGCAATCTCTTTTGCTGCTTTGATGGCATCGATCATCACGCCAACAGGATCTTCATGGGAGCCGTATCCCAGCACAAAATCCATAACGATAACGCCGACTTCTGGGTCACGAGCCTCTTGCAGTAGTCGTTCGATACGGTTGGTCGGATCAATCATTGGATGGGGTTTACCATTGGTGAAGTCATCATCACCAAAATCTAAGAAGGTGTGTGCGATGCTCTGGTTAAGATCGCTTAAGCGATATTCAGGGTTTGGCTGGATATTACTGTAGACATCATCATATTTTTCTAAAGCGGCAAACATCGCTTCATCACATAAGGTGCCACCACAAAATAGACCGCGAATGTATTTTTGCTTTGGTGATAGTTTGGCCCTGACTTCTTCAATGAGAGGCCAATTGAGTGAGTGTAAATTCAGTTGTTCTTTTTTGATACCGGTGAGTAAAACAGCTTTCAATGCTGCCTCTTTGGTGCTTTTAGCAAAGCTTAAGCCAGGCTTATCGTCGGGGATTGGCTGATTACCGAGGAAACAGACCACCACAGGTTTATGGCATTTTTCGGCTTGTGCTAAAACTTTTTTAGCGACGGTGGCGGCTGGTGGCTTAGAAATTAACACAATGACGTGAGTCTCTTCATCAGCATCAAGCATTTTTAGGGCATCAATCATCATGATCCCGCCGATCTTTTCACTCAGATCGCGTCCTCCCGTTCCGATCAGTTGTGAAACGCCCGCGCCAAACTCATGAATACGTACACTCAGTTCTTGGCTGCCTGTACCGGAGGCGCCAACAATACCGATATTGCCGCGACGAACGTTATTCCCAAAACATAAAGCCGCGCCATTGATTATTGCGGTTCCACAGTCTGGCCCCATCATCAATAATCCTTTACGGCTAGCAAGCTGTTTTAAGGCTAGCTCATCATCAATAGAGACATTATCAGAGAACAGCATGACATTAAGGTCATTTTCAAGAGCAATACGGGCTTCACGAGCAGCAAACTGACCATTAACTGAAATGACCGCTAAGTTGCTTTCTGGAATATGGCTATGTGCCGAATGGAGAGTGGCATATTTGGCTTCGTGTTGTGACCCACCTTGATTTTTCTTATTAAATAGCGCTTCAATGGCAACAAGCGTCGCCTCATTCGCTTCATCGCTGGCGCCTTTAATGACAATCATTAAATCGCCATTTTTTGCCGCTTCTAATTCTGGTGTTAATAACCCTAAATTTTTCAGCACGCCTTTATTCATCTCTGTTGCCATTGCCACAAATGCCTGCTCAACATTGTCGAGTTGATTGGCTTTAGTGGAGATAGACATCAGTGATACGGAATCAAAATACGTATTCTTTTTGATGACAACTTTAGTCGACATACTTTTCTCCAAAGTAGAGGGTCAGGTACAGTGCATCACGAATGCCTAATAACATGTCGCTGCCTGAGCTTGACCCGATATCTAAAATCTTTTGCAACTGCGAATAAGGCTTGGCGTCATTTGTATTTGCAGTCACTAATATGTGTAGTAGTTGCAGCAAATTTTCTCGATAGTGACGGTTTACTGCTTTTTCTAAGGTAATGGCACTGACTTTAGTGGTTGCCTCTTTAGCATGGCGAATACCCTGTTCAAAAAACGGATGCAGACATTGAGCTGGATGATGTTTAAGTAATAAAAACGCCATTAATCCAACCAAATAATCATCCCCAGATGGGGTCAAACCAATACCTAGGCCAATAAACTGCCTAACCATTTCAGGCAATTTTTGATGGTCTTTTTTCTTTAATAAATTAATCAGTTCAATGCGTAATGAATTTAATTTTTTTGCTGTGGTTAAATAAAATAAATTATCTCCATGATAATGAAATAAAGAGTGTCCTTCTCTGTTTAGCAAAACATCGATTACGCTTATTTGTGTATTTAAAAAGGATAAATAGGTTTTTTTATTGATGTTTTCTGGGATAAAACACACATTATTGGGCTGCCATGGATGGCAAAAGGAAAACGATATAAAATAATATTTACCCAAATACAGTGTTTTATTACAGAAATAAATATATTCCCCTTCTTTTAAATTTAATTTAGATAAGTCGTTATTCAATAATCGACAACTGTTAGGGGCATTATCTAATTCAGCACTGAGTAAAGTAAAAAGCGTATTATTAATAGAGATATTAATTGCTTTACGAAAAACTTGCTCTATTTGTCCTGAAAATGTAGGCTGATCGAATAAATTTAAAAATGTCGCATCAGCCGAAAGCCCAAACAGTTGTTGCCTTTGAGTCTTGGTCTTGTTCACAAGCCTCCTTGTGATGCACTATGCGCCCGCTGCGATTAGTAATTCAGCAATTTCGTGATAGCCTTTTTCGCGTGCTAGTTCTAAGGGTGTTTTACCGTATTTATCCGTCATATGTGGGTTGGCGCCGTGGTCGAGTAACAGCTTGACGATCTGTTGCTGCTTTTCGCCGCCATCATTTAATACGATGGCTTCAAGCAGTGGCGTCCAACCGACAAAGTTGGTGTGATTCACATTGATATCTGTTTTTTCGAGTAATTCACGGACGATTTCAACATGGCCTTTTTCGCTGGCGGGGGTGATCCCTACACCACCAAAGCGAGTTAATAAATCAAGATTGGGCTTAGCGGGAAGGACGATACGTAATAGGGTTAAGTCATTATTCAAGCAACTTAACAAAAAGGGGTTGAAGCAAGTTTGGTCTTGCTTATTAATATCCGCACCGGCATTAATGAGGAAAGTGACGCATTCGTAATGTTTATTTAAACTCGCATTTACGATAGCTGTCCGGCCTTGGCGGTTGGTAGTATTGATGTCCACTCCTTTGTCGAGGCAGTGCTTCAATAACGCTAGGTTGCCTTGTTCTGCTGCGGATAAAAACTCTTGCTCTAATGTCATGGTTTTCCCCTTATTTGGTTATCTGCATTTCATTGACGACAACCAAAATAGATAAAGACAATTTTAAATGTAATACCCAATCCGCATTATGTATGAGAAGAATGGGTATTTTTATGATGGATTAAGCATAGCAAGCTGTTGAAATAAATAGAATCCATTTAAAATTCATTCATCAATAGCAGCCTTGATTATTGAATTAAAATCAACAATTTCGTTTTTTTGTGCGCGAAAGCATAATTTTTCATCAATTCCTAGGCTTTTTTGCGTAATAAATGACCGAAACAATCCAATTTCACTGGTCAATCAGATAGGCAATAAAGGATTTAGTCAGTTTTGTGATAAGCATCAAACTAAAGGTTTTGCAACTGTTAAAAATGTGAATTAATTGATCGAGATCAGCGAGATTGTTAAGGGGATGCTCTAGTATTTATTTCAATGTTATTAATTATTTTGATTATAAATTAATGGGCTTTCTTTGCAGTTAATTCATCTAAAAAAGATAGCCCTGATAAATGGCTCAGTATGATAAAAGATTTCTTTTAAACGTAATAAAATGGTTGATAAACAACCAATATCTATAGGTTATTAAATATAATTCACATATATTCTTCTTACTTTAAGCGACAGGGTTGTTGGCGGTATTCACGGATCTGAGTCTCGCAGTGATCGATGTTGCTAGTGACCCCGCTATGTTCTGCCTTTCTGTAGCTCGAATTATTTTGATTATAAATTTTTTAATTTCTTTCTATCCAATTTCGGGTCACCAGTATGAATTCAATATTTACCGAAGAAAATTTACTGACATATACAACGGCTGCAAAATATGCCAGTTTTAGTAAGGCGGCAGAAGAGTTGGGGATCACCACGTCTGCGGTTAGTTACACCATTAAACGTATCGAAACTTATTTAGACGTGGTGCTATTTATTCGTGATACACGGAATATTGAATTAACAGAAGCGGGTTACTACTTTTACCGCAAAGCCACGGATTTATTAAATAACTTTCATCTGATCAAAAAGAGTATTTACTCTATTGAGCAGGGGATTGAAGCTCGGGTGCGTATTTGTATTAATCAGTTGCTATATACGCCTTATCACACTGCAAAATTGCTGCAAATCCTTAAAAAACAATTTCCGACTTGCCAAATAACAGTGACCACTGAGGTGTATAACGGGGTATGGGATGCCATCATCAATAATCTCTCTGATATTGCGATTGGTGCACCAGGTACTTTGATGGATGGCGGAGGCATTGATTATACGGAAATTGGGGCAATTCATTGGCAATTTGCCATTTCAGCAACGCATCCATTAGCGTTGATGCCTGAGCCTATCGCCGAAAGCCAGTTGCGCTTATATCCTAATATCATGGTAGAAGATACAGCACATACCATTAATAAGCGGGTTGGTTGGCTATTACATGGGCAAGAAGCGATACAAGTTCCTGACTTCAATACCAAATGCCAATGTCAGATTTTAGGTGAGGGGATTGGTTTTTTGCCGGATTATATGGTGAAAGAGCATGTTAAGAATGGCCTGTTGGTCATAAAACAGATCCAAAACCCACGGCAAGACTCGCACATGTTATTAGCAACTCAGCATTCTGCGACGGGCCTCGTGACACAGTGGATCCGTAGGGAATTCACCGCAAATGGGATTCTAACGAAACTCTATAGTGATTTGTTAAAACCCATTAATTAGCCCGTCACATTTTACGTGTTTATTGAACGGTGACATCCAGAGCTTTATTGATAGCGTCAGGGATCACGCTGCCATGGCTTTGATTGGGGTAAAGTGTAAATTCACAATGACGTCCATGGTCGCTGAGCATGGTGCATAATTGGCGTGAGGTTATCCAACTTGAGCGTGATTGATAATGCTTAATCTGCTCCTCGCTGAGACGCGATAAATCAGGCTTTTCTTCTAACTCTCCTAAGGTGATAAATAAAGGTGACGCATTTTGTTGTTGCGTTAACTGAGCCTTATCTATCATTGTGCCTTTTCCCCACCATAAAGAAGGGCTAGCAGAAACAAAAGATTGAAATGCCGTAGGATGCTTTTGATAAGCCATCAACGTAAATAGCCCACCAAATGAATGCCCAAATAGGGTCTGTTTTTGTTTATCAATAGCAAATTGCTGCTCCACCCAAGGGCGAATTTGGCTTGTCAGAAATTGAGATAGTTCCTCTGATCCACCACCTTGTGCGAAATCATCACCAGCAACGCGGGGCGTATAATCGTAGGTACGCAATTGCTTAGGAAAGGCTTCATGGATTGGATAACCGACCCCAATAATAATAGGCAGTTTATCTTTGGGGAGTTTTTGGATGGCGCGATTGACGACAAGCGGGAATATCCCATTGCCATCAAGCATATACAGCACAGGTCTTGGTGACTGCATCCCATGAGGCACAGCACTAAAAATTCGATAGGTACGGCTTCCCTTTGAGCTATGGGGATTTTCCATATCATGATGCTGAACATCATAAAATTGGCTGACTTGCTTATCCAATGCCGGAGGGGTTTGCGATGGGCGAGCATAGGCGGTCGTCAAAGCCATTGAAAAGAGTAAACTGGAGATAATAAGTTTATTTATCATTTGGTTATTATGTTTTTTAGTTGTTGACGGTGTCTATGGGGAGGCCTAGCGCCAGCATAGGCAAACAGCGAATATTGGCCGATGACGCCAAATATTCGCTGCCGATGGCTAAGATAACTTAGAAGCTAACATTGACGTTAGCCCAATAGCGGCGTCCGTCTTCAACATCCCAGTTGCCGCCTTTGGTATCAATTTTGGGGCCTTTTTCATTCGCAATATTCAATACTGCCAAATTGAGTTTGGTATTTTTCAGTAGCTGATACGTCATCCCAACATCCATGGTGGTGTAGCCGCTACGGTAGCGTGGTGCGGTATAACCGTTACGCTGAGCGGCCCAAACCTGTTTGCCTTCATAATGGGCGCGGGTATAGAGGTTCAAGTCTTCGCTATATTGCCAGTCGAGTTTAGCGTTAGCGGTGTGTTTCGGCGTCTTATCTAGAGGGTAACCTTTCAATGACATGTTATTACTCAACTTTTCATCATCGCTTCGACGTTCAGAATCGACATATGTGTAGTTCATGCTCAGTTTCCAATCTTCTGCAAGAGGGATACCTGTTGCGACTTCAACACCCTTAATATTCGCTTTACCCACGTTATCAAAGGTGTAGAGTTTTAGGCCTGTGATAGGGTCTGGCTCACCCGTATAATAGCTGGTGAGTTTATTTTTAAAATCAGTATTAAATAGCGTCAGGCTCGCATTAAAGCCTGATTCGTGGTCATAGGCGATACTGATTTCTTCACTTAGGCTTTTTTCTGGTTTCAGATCACGGTTACCATAGATAATGCCTTCACCCTTTTCGGTTGACGTACCATAGCTTGGGCTGACTTCACGTAAAGTTGGGGCGCGGAAGGCTTGTGATACACCACCTTTGATGGTGATTTCATCGGTTAAGTAATAGATGGCATAACCACGAGGATTCCAGTGGTTACCATAAAATTCGTGGTGATCTAAACGCAAACCACCAGTCAGTATCAAATTATCTGTTGCTGTAAATTCATCTTCTAAGAAGAAAGCATATTGTTCAGCGCGGAGTGTTGTGTCTTCAGTGGTCTTTTTCCCTGTTGCAGAAGTATCTTTTAACCTAGCGTGTTGGAATTGACCACCTACTGTCAGAATATTATCGGGTAAGAACGCCACAACCTTACCATCAACGACAGTATTGGTAATTTCGGGTACGCGTGCCTCATAAACAAAGTGGTAATCGCCAGCGCTGTCTTTAACTTCTGATTTGGTATTTCGTTTCGTTTGCTCTTGGTACACACTCAATTCGGTGTTGAACAGATCCCAATCCCCTTTATAGGTAAGAGCGAAATGGTTTCTATCATTGTGTATCTCAGTTTTGGTATTTTTCTGTTTTGATTCGCCACGCATCGTATATTCAGCGAACGATTTACCCGGCGTTGAGGTGCGCTCTTGCGTTGTTCTACCCGCTTCAAGTAAAAAGGTTTGATTTTCGAGTGGGGTAAAAGTCAGTTTTGCTGTCAGGCTACGATTATCGCGTTTGTTATGGCCCTCAGTAATTTTATCTTCTTGGCGGTAATCGCCACCACCATACAGTTGTAACCCTAATTTATCGTTGATCAATGGACCGGATAGGTAGAAATTACCATCAGTAGAATCACCACTATCACGGTTTTCTTGTAAAATACCACCCAATGCTACATTGCCATGCCATTCATTGGTCACCTTTTTCGTGATGATATTGATAACCCCACCCATTGCATCTGAACCATACAAGGAAGACATGGGGCCGCGGATCACTTCGATGCGTTCAATCGCTTCAACGGGAGGCATAAAGCCCGCTTCAAATCCACCACTACCATTTGGGCGAGATTCACGGCTATTTTGGCGGCGACCATCGACCAATATTAAGGTGTATTCGCCGGGTAGGCCGCGAATATTAATATCTTGTTTATTGGCACTACCAACAATACTCACGCCTTCGACATCTTTTACGGCATCAGCTAAGTCGCGAACGGGTTTATTTTGTAGCTGCTCTTTAGAGATAACCGTAATACTCGCGGGGGCATCGCGTAACTGTTGTGAATATCCCGATGCAGTCACAATCATTTTGTCTGGATCTTCTTGGGCGAAGGCAGGAAGAGATGAAATGGCAGCGATAACAGCCGCTGCGAGTTGTGTGTAGTGGCGTTGAATAGACATGGTAACCCTTAAAACAAAATACAAATGTAAATGAGAGTAATAATCATATTGAATACAAATAGTATCACCGAAATAGATGAAAAATAAATAAGTGATTTGCTAATTAAATGATAAAAATGAGCGGTTAACAGGGATGAAGTAAAATGATCAACAAACTGCAACTTCTACGCTATTTAGACGTTACAATTGAGAAATAGAATATAGCCATAAAATAAATCTGGTTAAGGCGGGTTATATTAGAAAAATAATATTTATCAAATAGTTCATTAATAAAGTGTCAACTTGATTACAAAATAGAAATTTCAAAATTAACTTAATTGACATTGTTAATTCACTCACCTAATGTCAGCAAATAAAAGCTATTCTGTGAATATGGGCATCCTCCAATTATGTCAGTATCAGCATCACACTCATCAATGCCATTATTTCGAATCTCTGCTGCCATGTTTTTTTCGTATATGACCGTTGGATTGCCATTAACGGTAATACCCCTATTTGTCCATCAAGAATTAGGCTTTAGCGATGTATGGGTCGGGGTGGTCGTTGGTATTCAGTTTCTGGCGACGGTGTTGACTCGAGGCTATGCAGGCCGCTTAGCTGACCAAAAAGGCGCTAAAAGAACCACGTTGCAAGGGATGTGTGCCTGTGGAATATCAGGGGGCTTCTGTTTGCTCGCGGTATTATTACCTCTCGCACCTTTGTACCAAATTCTATTATTGATGGTAGGACGTTTGGTTCTTGGTTTAGGGGAAAGCCAGCTGTTAACAGGTAATTTGACATGGGGTATGCGGCTGGTTGGGGCGACACAAGCGGGCAAAGTCATGTCATGGAATGGTATGGCGATTTATGGGTCGCTAGCGGTTGGCGCGCCACTCGGGCTTGTTATCTACCAACATTACGGTTTTGTCGCGGTGAGTGCGATGGTTATGTTGTTGCCCTGCATCTCTTTGCTGATTAATGGCACAGTACCTGCGGTGGCGCCTTTACATGGCAAATGGCTTCCTTTCTGGTCAGTGATCCGCAAAATTTGGAAAATGGGTATCATATTGGCGCTAAAAGGTATCGGTTTTGCGGCAATTGGTACCTTTATTTCCCTGTATTTTGTTTCTGAACAGTGGGGAAATGCTGGACTTGCCCTCAGTGCTTTCGGCTGTACTTTTGTATTAGTGCGGGTGCTGTGGGGCGGGCTGCCAGATAAAATGAATGGTTATCGCGTCGCAGTAGTCTCTCTTGCCGTAGAGTTTGTAGGGTTGCTCATATTATGGGCGGCACCAGTGTATGGGGTTGCACTCTTAGGTGCAGCCTTGACGGGGGCGGGGTGTTCATTAGTTTACCCTGCCGTGGGAACGGAAGTGGTTAAAACTGTGGCGCCTCAAATGCGTGGAACCGCATTAGGTGGTTATTCCGCTTTCCAAGATATCGCCTATGGTATTACTGGGCCGTTAGCGGGTATGGCGGTGGTTTATTTGGGATATCGAGGGATCTATTTTATTGCGGCACTCTGTGTACTATTTGCGTTGATAATGACGCTATCGGCAATTCGTCATACTCAAAAAGTGACGTGAGTATCTCGATAAGTTGCGTAGCCATAAGCTACGCAACGATATTAGTTGGCTTATTTTTTAGCGTTTTTTACTTGTTCAACAAAGTTAGCCTTCGTGTCTTTTTTACAGGCATCAATCACAACCGGTGTGAGTGTTTGGATACCATCAACATCTAAAACTGCATCTTCAACTTTATCTTTTTTAGTTAATAGCTCACCAAAGCCGACAGCCGTTGGGTAAAAATTATCATCGATAGCTAAAAACTCTTCACACGTCCACTCTGCTAAAGGCTTAGTATCGTTTTTTTTATCTTCAGCCATTGCTGAAAGGCTCGTTAATGAAGCTGCAATAATGCCGACAATAAAATATTTTTTCATAATTTCACCTTAATATTTAACGATCATTGGATGAGTTTTTCATAAAAGGTTCTAATATGGATATAGAAAAATATCCCTATTTCTTAATCATCATAGATGATGAAAAATAAAAAACAAAGAGCGCAAATCGATAGTATTTATATGATTATTTAAATACCATCGGTATTGATTCAATATTGTAAAATAAAACGCAAACTCATCATTTAATGACAATAAAAATTAAATACCAATTAAGTTTTATTTAATTAAAGGCGTTTTTACTTTTATTAAAACTATTTATAGGTATACTTTTTTATCAACAAAAAATAAAATTCAACCTTGTTATCGATTATTGACTAATACCTATTTCGTTGCAGTTATTTCAACACCAGAAGGAAGAAAGTTGTTCGCTTAGGTCGCGTTATCATTTATCGACTTAAGCTCGGGGGTTTCCTGTAATACAACACCCATTGCCAACGTTGGCAAAGCGGAGAAAACTTTCTATGTCTTTAACGAGTAAAACATCTTGTGTTATTACAATTTCGGATGTTCCCACAACAAAGCGAATTTTAGTCATTGATGTTGGTGGTACTCATGTCAAGCTATATACCGCCCCCAACACCCCTGCCATTGAATTCGTTTCTGGGCACACCATGACACCAGAACAATTTATTCATGATGTGAATCAATGCGTTGATACCTCTCTGTTCGATGGCGTCAGTATTGGCTTTCCATCTCCTATCTCTGGAAATCGCATCCTTAAGGAACCCGTTAATTTAGCCAGTGGTTGGGTCAACTTTGATTTAGCCGATGCGTTCCCTTGCCCTATTCGCCTAATTAATGATGCCGCAATGCAAGCCGTCGGTAGCTATGAAGGTGGCAGTATGTTGTTTTTAGGGCTTGGAACTGGATTGGGAAGCGCATTGATTGTTAATCAGCAGCTACAGCCAATGGAAGTCGCGCACCTGCCATACCTTGAACACGACTATGAATACTATGTCAGTGAACATTATCGTGAATCCGAAGGTGATGCCGTGTGGCGGCAGAGTGTACTGACGGTAGTAGACCTCTTTTATCAAGCATTTATGCCGGACTACATTGTTATCGGTGGCGGGAATGTGCATCAGTTTACGACGTTACCGGAACATGTACGGCGTGGAGATAATGACAAAGCTTTTCTTGGTGGAATCAGAATTTGGGGAAATAACTTATGAATCAATCATCTAACAATCAACTTCAACTCGGTTTTATAGGGCTAGGCAGAATGGGTGCAGCAATGGTTCGTCGCATCCAACAAGCAGGCATATCGTGCGTTGTTTATGACCAAAATTCGGCTATCCGCCAGCAGCTACCTGACAGTGTTATCTTCAACCATTCATTGGAAGAATTAGTGAAGAACATGAAAGCACCACGGCATATTTGGTTAATGTTGCCCGCAGCGGTCGTAGATACCGTGATTGCCCAGCTCAAACCCTTATTGGAGAAGGGTGACACGCTGATCGATGGCGGTAACTCCCACTTTACAGAAGATATTCGCCGCGCCAATGCACTGAAAGCCGATGGAATTAACTATATGGATGTGGGAGTCAGCGGTGGCGTATGGGGTGAAGAGCGTGGTTATTGTCAGATGATTGGTGGTCCAAAAGAGCATTACCAATATTTAGAACCTGTTTTTCGTGCATTAGCACCCGGAGTCGATGCAGCGCCACGTACGGAAGGTAACCATGGTGAACCTTCACCAGCAGAGCAAGGATATCTGCACTGTGGGCCAAGTGGAGCAGGCCATTTTGTGAAGATGGTCCATAATGGCATCGAATACGGCTTAATGGCGGCTTATGCGGAAGGGCTGAATATTCTAAAACATGCGGATCAAGGGTTGCACCCAGTGGCAGCAGATGCAGAAACCGCACCACTTGAACATCCAGAGTATTATCAATATCAATTGCCTGTTGGTGAGATCAGTGAATTATGGCGTCGTGGGAGTGTGGTGGGATCGTGGTTACTCGATCTGATCGCACAAGAGATGCATCAATCCCCTGATCTGGAAAATTATGCTGGTCGTGTTTCAGATTCTGGGGAAGGCCGCTGGACCTCGACGGCGGCGATTGACCTCGGCGTGCCGGCACCAGTATTAACGAGTGCACTTTACTCACGTTTCACCTCTCGTGGCAATGACCTGTTTGCAGACCGAGTTCAGTCTGCCATGCGCCATGCTTTTGGTGGCCATAAAGAAAAAACTGAGGATCAAGGAGGGGCGAAATGAGTCGTTTCTCTTTGGTGATCTTGGGGGCAAGCGGTGATTTAACTAAACGTCTATTGATGCCTTCTCTATTTCGTTTACATCGATTAGGACTGATCCCTGATTTGAACATTATCGGGTATTCGATTGATAAATGGGATCATGACTCGTTTTTGCAACATATCCATGATGCATTGGCAGAGTTTATTACTGATTTTAATGAAACAGAATGGAAAGCGTTTAGCGAACATTTGGATTTCGTCAGTGGCTCATTAGAAGCGAATGATTTGAAGGCGTTGGAAAGTAAACTAACGCCATCTGCACTCTTTTATTTAGCCTTACCACCGACTTTATTTGGGCAAGCGGCGCAGGCGATAGGCGAAGCGGGGCTATCTAAAGAAAGTGGTGATAATTGGCGACGTATTTTAATTGAAAAACCGTTTGGTACTGATCTTGAATCGGCAGAGGTATTGCGCGGGCAAGTACATGCTTATTGGGATGAATCACAAGTTTACCGTATTGATCATTTCTTAGGAAAAGAGGCAACACAAAACTTGATGATTTTCCGTTTTGCTAACCGCGTCCTCGCCCCGGTTTGGAATGCTGAGCATATTGAGCAGGTGCAAATTACTTATGCAGAAACATTAGGTGTAGAAAACCGAGCTGTCTATTACGACCACTCTGGTGCGATGCGTGACATGCTGCAAAACCATCTTATGCAATTGTTGACATTAACGGCAATTGAGCCATTAGGGCGCTGGGATGGTGAGATTCTACGTGATCATAAAGTGGAAGTGTTGAAATCCATTCGACCAACAGATGATATGGATGCCAATGACTGGGCCGTTCGTGGGCAGTATTGTGCAGGGCAAGTGAATGGCGAAACTGCGACGGATTACTGCAACGAGCCAGGTATCCCTGTCGATACCAACACAGAAACGTTTGCCGCATTGCGAATAGAGATAGATAACTGGCGCTGGAAAGGTGTGCCTTTCTATTTACGAAGTGGTAAACGGTTAGCCAATAATTACGCTGAAATCGCCGTGCAATTTAAAGCTCCGGCCGGTGCATTACCGGGGGATATTCAGGTCGATAATAATTGGCTCGTCTTTAGATTATCCCCAACGATGGGGATGGATATGCATATGACGGCGAAGTTGCCAGGGATGAATTTAAATACGCATGGCATCGTGCTCAGCGCGCCTTATACCTTACCGGGGCAGTATGAAGTTTCGGCTTACGAGCAACTTTTAATTGATGCACTGCATGGTGAGCGTGCGCATTTCCTCCGCTTTGATGAAGTCGAATGGGCATGGCGGGTCATCGACCCTGCGCTAAAAGCGTGGCAGAAGGGAATGCCTGACCTGTATAAGGCGGGAACGGAAGGGCCAGATACGCAATCTCGGATCATGCGCCCCGGTCATCAATGGCGTTCACTGTTTGAACAGGAGGGTCGCGAATGATAGCACAGCAAGCCCCGGGCGCCCCGGGAAGCACTGCGACGTGGACAAGTAGTGCAAAAGACATGGTGGGAACGGCAATCGGTCAAGGACGAGTATGGTTTACCGTAGGTTATGGCATCTTAAATGAGGTGTATTGGCCTTCTTGCAGTACACCACAAATTCGTGATTTAGGTTTTATTATTGCTGGGGATGACTTTTGGTCAGAGGTAAAGCGTGTCCACCAATACAGTATCACTACGCCGTCATCCTCCTTACCACTGCCAAAAATCGTGCATCAACATGAGCGTTATCGCCTTGAATTAGAGATTATCACTGATCCTGCGCGCGATATCTTGCTGATCCATTATCATCTTGAAGGTGAAGGGCTGCGATTATATCCGCTATTAGCACCACATCTCGGCGGCGATGGTGACAATAATTATGGTTCGGTGACGTCTCAAGGGCTAGCGGCTCAGAAGAACGGGCAATATCTGATCTTGTCTGCTGAAAATGGCTTTGCAAGAGGCAGTGTGGGGTATGTTGGTAGCTCAGATGGTTGGCAGGATTTTAGTCAAAACGGTGGTATGAGTTGGGAATACCAGCAGGCTGGGCCAGGTAATATCGCGATGATAGGCGAGTTAAATCATAACTCAGGCGTATTGGCGTTAGCATTTTCTGCCAGTGCGCAAGGTGCTGCAACCTTAGCTAATAGCGCCCTAGCAGAGGGCTACCAAGAAGCAAGGCGCCAGTATGCTTATTTGTGGGCGGAATGGAATGAAACGGTGAATTTCCCTGGGTTAGATAAGCTGCCTAAAACGTTATCGGATGCTGTTCGCACTTCGGTTGTGGTCTTGAAAACCCATGAGGGTAGAACATTCCCCGGCTCGCTGGTGGCGAGTTTAAGTACGCCATGGGGAGATACTCATAAGGATCCGGGAGGATATCACCTTGTTTGGCCTCGTGACTCCGTTGAAGTCGGTTTTGCCATGTTGGCGTGTGGTTTGATCACTGAGGTTCGAGCTTTACTGGCTTACTTGATTGCTATTCAACAGCCAGATGGTCATTGGATGCAAAACAATTTCACCGATGGTCGGCCTTATTGGCAGGGGATCCAATTAGATGAAGTGGCATTGCCTGTTTTATTTGCAGCGAAATTGCATGAACAGGGCTTACTGGGGGAAATGCAAGGTGCGGCAATCCGCATGGCGCGCAAAGCGTTAGCCTTTATTGCGCAATATGGCCCAGCCAGCCCACAAGACCGCTGGGAGGAGAATTCAGGGATCAACCCATTTACGCTGTCGGTTTCGATAGCAGCATTGGTGGCTGGCGCCAAAGCGGGCTTCCTTGAGGATGGAGATAAGCAGTATGCGCTTGACTTAGCGGATGATTGGAATGAGCGGTTAGAATCATGGGTGTATGTGGCTAACACGGAGTTAGATAAAGAGCTTGGTATCTCTGGGCATTACATCCGCTTGAATCCAAATTGCCATTCTGCACGTTTTGGTGAGGTGATGTTGCGCAACCGGAACAATGAAACCATCAATACGCGTGCGTTATTGGGGATGGAATATCTCTATCTTGTTCGCTTAGGTTTACGTAAGGCATCAGATAAGCGGATTGAAGAGACGACTAAACTTGTTGATGAGCAACTGTGTGTCAATTTACCCGCGGGGCCATATTATTATCGTTATAACGAGGATGGATATGGCGAGCATGAGGATGGGCGTGCTTTTGATGGTAGTGGTGTAGGTCGTCTTTGGCCGTTGCTCAGTGGGGAGAGAGGGCACTATGCCGCCGCCCGTAAAGAGGATATTAAGCCTTATTTAAATGCCATTTTGGCTTCAGCAAGTACAGGTGGTATGTTGCCGGAGCAAATTTGGGATAAGGAGAGTATACCTGAGAGGGGGCTATTAACGGGGAGGCCAAGCGGTAGTGCGATGCCACTGATTTGGGCTCATGCGGAGCTTATCAAGTTAATCTATGTGCAAAAGACGGGTGTGCCTATTGAGCAACTAAAATCGGTGAGTGAGCGTTATGGCAATAAGCCTCCAGCACCACGCGCACGTCATTGGCGTGATAATTTATCTTGTGGTGCGATACCCGCCAATCGCCAGTTATGGATTGAAGCACAAGAGCCATTTGTTTTGCATTATGGTTATGACAATTGGCAGGATATCAAGGAGCAGAGTAGCCAACCTCTCGGTTTAGGGTTATATGGTGTTGCGTTAGATGTCAGCGCATTGGCAGGAAAAACACTACAATTTACGCGTAGGTTTGATGCTAAGGGCTGGGAAGGACGTGACTGGCAAGTTGAGATAGAGGTGTAGTACTACTCCATTAATTAAACTAAATATCAATCGAGCACTTTATGGTGCTCGTTTTTTTGAATATAAAATCGTACTGCACCTAAAATATAGGTCAGCGTTACCTTCTCAAAGGGCAAATTAAAAAACTATTGTTTATAGGTAATAGTGACTAATTTATGGAATAATTATATATATAAATTATTTATTCTAGGTTTTAATAGGCTGTTAATAAGAACGACAAGAAAATTATCTAATCAACACCATTTATACTTATAAACACTTCACTCTTGACTAAGCCTAATCACTTATCACGTTATAAAATTTAGCTGTTGAGATTATACTCTAACTGCGGTTAATTATTTTTTTTATTATTTTGGTTAAATATTTTGTTAACCTTATAAAAAATTTTGTTTTATATTGTAGAAATTAATCAAATCAACTATAAACAGGGTTAACTATTTATCGCTGTTTATTTCTGAGATTAGTCTTATTTATTATTAATAATATGGTTCTTAATTGGATTTTTCTTATTTTTAATTTTTTTATCGTTTTGTTTAAAATAAGTTTAATCTAGATTATTATTTTGTTTTTATGAGCAAATTATATTTACTCAGCATATTTGAATGTTGAGAATAAGTTAATGCTGGATATCGCTACTTTTATTGTTTTATTATTAAATACGTACCTCCACATTAATTGCTTGTTAAATAATGATTTTTTCCTTGTTAACTCGTAAAAAGTTATAATGTTTTACTATTATATAGTCATTAACCAATGTTCTAAAAAAAATTAATTTTTTATTAAATTACGCCTGTTTTATCTTTTTTTAACGTTAAGGAGAGTTAGTTAATTAATTGACTTTTATGCTTTTTTTGCTGCTCTGTAACATATGATTGCAAAAAACATTTTCCTTAAGGTAAGTTTTGCTATTGACCATAAACAAATTTATATATTATATCCCGATAAAAGCCAAAATAATCAGTATAAATAATTATACACCTATATTTTTGACCACCGGGACAAGTTAACTCTCTTAATGGGTATTCTGTACTCGTTAGGACTTCTATGCTCTGAATTTATTATTCATTATAATTTTGAGCAATTTTTAATCATGTAAGCAGGTTTAAGATTTTAAGCTAATAAGGGAGCTTAACTTATAATGAGTAAAAAAGATCTCGGTAGTGTTGCACCAAAAGAAAGGATTAATATCAAATATACACCTAATGATGGTGGAGCTAAATCTGAAATAGAATTGCCGCTTAATATGCTAATCGTGGGAGACATGATTGGTCGAACGGAGGAAACTCCGATTGAAGAGCGTAAAGCTATTTCCATTAACCAGAATAACTTTAATTCAGTCATGGAAAGTGCTGGAATAAGCTTAAATATCAATGTGGAAAATACACTTGATGAGAAAAGTGATTCTGATCTTAATGTGAATTTAGATATTAAATCCCTTCAAGATTTTTCTCCCGACAATGTTGCTCGCCAAGTTCCAGAATTGAAAAAATTACTTGAACTTAGAGAGGCATTAGTCGCTTTGAAAGGTCCTCTTGGCAATATTCCTGCTTTTAGAAAACGTCTGCAAGAGCTTCTAGATAATGAAGAGACTCGCGAACAGTTGCTGAAAGAACTTGATATTGCTAGCCAAAAATAATGTTTATAGAGGATTATTTCATGTCATTAAATAGCGAAACGCAGGAACAACAAGTTTCCTCATCCAATGTTTCATTGTTAGATGAGATTATGGCTCAATCTCGTATGTCTCCTGAGTCAGAAGCTTATGGTATTGCCAAACAAGGTGTTGCTGCATTTATTAGCAATCTTTTTGCTAGCCAAAATGAAGAAGAGCAAATCAATAAGCTATTGATTGATAAAATGCTTGTTGAGTTAGATAACAAGCTGAGTACACAAGTTGACCAAATTCTTCATGCACCAAAGTTCCAAGAGCTTGAGTCTTCATGGCGTTCACTGAAACTGTTAGTTGACCGCACCGATTTTAGAGAAAACATCAAAATTAATATTCTTCATGCAACGAAAGAAGAGTTATTGGAAGATTTTGAATTCTCTCCTGAAATCGTACAATCAGGCTTCTATCAGCATGTTTACTCATCCGGTTATGGCCAGTTTGGTGGTGAGCCAGTAGCTGCTGTAGTCGGTAACTATGCTTTCAATAACACCACGCCTGATTTGAAATTAATGCAGTATGTGAGTGCTGTAGGCGCTATGGCGCATGCACCATTCCTTTCTTCCGTTTCACCTAATTTCTTTGGTATTAACAGCTATGCAGAATTACCTGCGATCAAAGATATTAAGTCTGTCTTTGAAGGTCCTGCACATACTAAGTGGCGTTCATTGCGTGAAGCAGAAGATTCCCGTTATCTTGGTTTAACAGCACCTCGCTTCTTGCTGCGTCTGCCATATTCACCAACAGAAAACCCGGTTAAGTTGTTTAACTATACTGAAAATGTTAAGCAGGATCATGACCATTACCTTTGGGGAAATACGGCATTTTTATTAGCAAGCTGTATCAATGACAGTTTTGCTAAGTACCGTTGGTGCCCAAATATTATTGGCCCACAAAGTGGTGGTACAGTTAGCGATCTTCCTGTACACGTGTTTGAAGCAATGGGCGAATTACAAGCTAAAATTCCAACTGAGGTTTTAGTTACTGATCGCCGTGAATTTGAATTGGCAGAAGAAGGCTTTATTACATTGACGATGCGTAAAGGCAGCGACAATGCCGCGTTTTTCTCTGCGAACTCAGTTCAGAAACCTAAAACTTTCCCAAATACTCATGAAGGTAAAATTGCCGAAACCAATTATAAATTGGGAACTCAGCTTCCTTACATGTTCATTATCAACCGCTTAGCACACTACATTAAAGTGTTACAGCGTGAACAAATCGGTTCATGGAAAGAACGTCAAGATTTGGAACGTGAACTGAACATTTGGTTGAAGCAATACATTGCTGATCAGGAAAACCCACCGGCTGATGTACGTAGCAAACGTCCATTACGTTCAGCACAGATCCAAGTTCTCGATGTTGAAGGGGATCCAGGTTGGTATCAAGTTGCGATTCAAGTCCGCCCTCATTTCAAATACATGGGTGCTAACTTTGAATTGTCACTTGTTGGTCGCCTAGACAAAGAGTAAGGCAATGGCTGCTAACTATAACTGGGATTCTTCAGAGACTGCCAGCTTATTTGAACGCATCCAAGGGAAGAGCTCCGGCTCTTCCCATCATGCTCGAATGGATGCCTTAGTGAGATCAATTAAGAACAATTTAAATCAAATCCTAAACAGTCGACCAGATGCTTGTCAAAGTTCGGCTAGCCTAGGAGTACCTGATTTAAATGATGCAACACAAGCAGCAACAGATTTTAGGCGGAGCCTAGAACATTCTATTACAACCTGCATTCAAGACTTCGAACCTCGGATCAGTAATGTTCGAGTGACATTTATCGAAAATGATGCAGATGCCTTGTTGCTCCAGTTCAGCATCACCGCTTTTATCGATCTCGACAGCCAGCGGCAGCTCATTGAATTTAATATGCAGCTCGATAACAACCGGCGATATCAGTTGAAACAATTCTAATATGTCTTCAAACCCGTATTTTGCGAATGAACAAGAGTACTTAAAAGAGCTTGCCAGTCATATAGCGATAGAAAAGCCTCATCTTGTTGATTTATTATCCAATAAGATTCAGGATCCTGATGGTGCACGCTTGATGGATGGGTTAGCCTATCTTTCAGGAAATCTTCGTGAACAGCTTGATAGGCAATTCTCTGAATTAACGAGCAGCCTAGTCAATATGCTGTGGCCTGCTTATGCTCGTCCTTTTCCCAGCATGACTATTGTTGAGTATCAAACAGATGCTCAGACACTCAGCTATGCAAGCAAAATAGCCGCGGGCCAACCTTTTGTAGCTAAGCCTTTGTATGTTCAAGGCGAAACCCCAAATGCAGATAGCCTGCACCAATGCCGATTTAGCCAATGCAGAGACCTTTGGTTATTACCTGCAAAAATTTCACATGTACGCCAACGAACCAAGTCCATTGAGATTGATTTCAAACTCGATAAACCCCGCGTATTAGCAGAAATTGGCTTAGATAAGTTGCGTATCCATTTGAATGGCGCAACCTATACGACACATCAATTATTTTATTTGTTGAGCCATCGCATTAAGCAAGTGACGCTTGTCACCGAACATCATCGGTTGCCTTTAGATAATTTTGCAGCATTGCCAGTGGGTTTCAAAAAAGAAGATGCTTTATTGCCGTACCCAAAAAATAGCTACGATGGGTATCGTATCTTGCAAGAGTACTTCTGTTTTCCTGAAGCCTTTATGTTTATGGATATTAAAGGCCTTGAAGACCTACCTTTAGCACTGAATACAGATTCCTTCACATTAGAGATTGTGTTTGAAACGGAGATCCCTGACGCGGTGGTGATCCGAGATGACAGCATCAAACTGAATTGTGTACCTATTGCCAATTTGTTCACTATTGACAGTGAAGCTATTGACCTTACAGGTAAAAATGATGACTACATCTTGAGCGCCAGTTACCGAACACCACTTTGTTATGACATTTTTTCGATTAACCAAGTACAAGGGTTAAGGTATCCACAAAATGCCTCTCCTTATGCCGTCAATTACACCGCATTTGAAAGCTTTCATCACCAAAGCCATAACCTGAAAGATAAAAACCATGGCTATTACAGGCTAAAAATCAATCAGATGAGAGAGGCGGTAGGCTATCGGCATACGCTCTCCTTTGTGCGTGACAATGAAACAAAACTACAAAACTGTGAAGAAACCGTTTCTGTGTCATTAAATTGCACAAATAGGAATGTTGCTTCAAGGCTTTCAACCCATTCGATTTCACTTGATAAAGCCTATCGACCGGAAGGTGCTTTATCTGCCACAAACTTGTTTAAGCCAACAGCGCCATTATACCCATTGTTGGGTCAAACATTGTATTGGTCTGAATTAACGAATCTTTCGTTAAATTATCAATCACTTTTGAATCTAACCTCGTTGAAGCAAATTCTTCAACTCTATGATTTACCGTCTGTTTTTAATCGTCAAACAGCAAGGCAATCTCAGCAGTGCTTAGATTCTCTCATTAGCTTAAACACAGAGCATATTGAGCATCTTTATCGTGGGTTACCAGTAAGAGGATTAAAAACGACATTAACGGTTCGTCAAAGTGCTTTTTTAAGTGAGGGTAGCTTGTACTTGTTTTGTACAGTTATTGCTCAATTTTTTGCTTTGTATACCAGCGTGAATATGTTTCATGAGCTGGAAGTAATCAATATTGATAATAAGGAAACCTACCGGTGGCCAGCACAAATCAATCAGCAAATACTGAAGTGATAGCGCGCTGGCTAGATGAAGCTGGCAATTCTGTTACTGAATATAGTTTTTATCAACTTGTTGAACTACTTAATAAGTTACAAGGTAAAAGCACAACCACGCAGGAAATAACGGATGAAATAATTCGTTTTAAGTCCTGTGCAAATATTGCTTTTCCTACGAGAGATGTCATCTCAGTCAAAAAGAATCAAAACGGGCAGTTTGAGCTTGAAGTCTCCTTCTTGGGGTTACACGGTAGTCAGTCTCCGTTACCGAGCTATTATCTGGATGATTTTGCTTGGGAAGATGCCCAACAACAACCTAGCGTGACAGATTATTTGAACCTTTTTAATCACCGTTTAGTCACGCTTTTACATCGTATTTGGCGTAAATACCGTTACTACATTTGCTTTGAAAATGAGGGAGTTGATTCATTTTCTCGCTATATGTTTTCGTTGGTTGGCTTAGGGAATGAAGTCAACAGAGAAAGAGTTCATATCAATCACAGTAAGATGTTGGCCTACGCTGGGCTTTTAGCGAGTCCAAGCCGTTCTCCCGATGTTATCAGTAGTTTAATTGCCCACTGTTTCGATCTCGAACACGTTGAAGTTATCGGTTGGGAAACTCGTAAAGTACCTATTCCTGAAAATCAACAAAATCGGTTAGGTGTGATTTCTCATCAGGCTGGGAAGAAATCGCAGCCCCGTATGTTATTGGGCGATAACTTTAGTTTGGGCGGGCATATCTATGATTGTAATGGCAAATGTACCGTCGAAATCAGTGAATTATCACTCGAGCGTTATATGTCCTTTCTGCCTAATGGAGCTAATTTTTTACCTCTTGTCGCTTTTGTCTCTTACATCTTCCATGAGCAGTTGGCATGGGACTTACGGCTCAATATTGCTGAAAAACAAGCTGAAGGGATCCGTTTAGGCCAGAAACAACACAATCAATTAGGGTGGCAAAGCTTTTTAGGTAAACCTGAGAAACAACCTAATGTCACCATTACTGTACTGGAATAAATCGCATGGATAAGTATTTACCGACAATTTCATTTCGCCTGATTAATAGTGAATTACTCGAAAGCGGTTATGTTTCGAGTATGACATTTTCACAAGATGGCGGGCAAATAGGCAGTAGCGCACAGTGCCAGTGGCAGATTCAAGATAACCAAAATTCCGTGGCACCAGTGCAATGCACTATTCTTTGGAAGGATAAGCACTTTTGCATTAAGACCAATACAGAATCAGTTTATGTCAATAATGCGATTGTACCTCTTCATCTTGATGCGGTACGGCTTGCTCATGGTGACCAGATCAAAATTGGTCAGCTTAAATTGTCTGTTAATGTGAATCTTACTGGACAACCAGCAGAAGACTTAATGGCTGTCACCCCTCAATCACTGGTTTCTAGCGATAGTAATCCATTAGATTCTCTATTTAATACCACACCGACTCAATCTTATGAGCAAGAGGAGTATGAGCTTGCTCCGACCGTTCAAGGGTCCCTAACGTATGATCCGCTTCAAGCCTTAGAAAATGAGAGTCTTAGCTTAATTTCTCAGAAAAATAAGCAAGCTTCAGACCCATTATTAATGAATGAAGCACACTTAACGCACTCAGTCACCTCCCCATTTTCAGATAATCAAGGGAATACCATGGTTCAGGAATTTATGGATTTACCAAAAATCACACCAACACTTGATGACACTATCACAGACATTGAGCATGTGGCTGTAAACCCTTTAATGCAAGGGCTTGGTATTCATTTAAATTTACAAACTTCACAACAAGCGAATGATTTTCTAGTGGAGCTAGGGAAGACTATTCGCTCCGCCATCGAAGGTTTATTGGCATTACAGCAACAGCAAGAAAGCCTGCAAGATAAGCAACTTAGACCAATTGAAGATAACCCATTGCGTTTAAACAGCAGTTATGAAGAAACAATGAAGTTGATGTTTACGGACGAACGTAGTCCCGTTCATTTATCAGCCCCTTCAGCGGTAGCAGAAAGTTTGCATAACATTCAGTTGCATTATCGAGCAAACCAAGAAGCTATTTCGACGGCACTTGCAACGATGTTGGCTGCTTTCTCTCCTGAACACCTTTTAAATCGTTTCGCGCACTATCGCCGTGCTTCAGATAACTCTTCGACGAACGATGCTTGGGCATGGGAAATGTACACCAACTACTATAAAGAGCTGTCATCTTCTCGCCAGCAAGGTTTTGAAAAGCTGTTCTATGAAGTCTATACCCATGCCTATGACAGAGCCTTAAGAAAAGGGCTTGAGGAAGCATAATATGCGTGCGAAAACCTTACTAGGATACCTATTTTTACTCTTTTCAATGATGGCGCTTAGTGGATGTACTAAGCCATTGGAAGCTGTATCCAAAATAGGTCAAGTCATATTAGACCCTTCGATTCCTATTGGGCCGCCACAAGATAGGCCATCAACGATATCGTTGACTATCTTGGCTGAGCCCAACATCAACCCAAATCAGGATGGTGAAGCAACGCCACTGAATCTACAGATTGTCTACATGAATGAAGATTCATTGTTTGCTGCGCTCGATTTTGATCAGATTGAAGAGAAAGATGGGGATCTCGAAAAGGTACTGAAAAAAAACTATATCGACCATCAGGACTACACCATTTTACCTGGGCAATACAAGCCGCTACCTGACATTGAGCTATATCCAGACAATCGTTATATCGGGGTCATTGGTTACTACTCAGACCCTGATAACGCGGAATGGAAAAAAATTGTTAAGGCACGTGGAAAAGGACGCCATTACTTCCTCCTAGCTCATATCAGAGGAAATGAAATCGAATTTAGACAAGAGGAAGATGACTAATATGTCGACAAAAAATAGAGTGATTTGGCGTGAAGGTTTATTTATTAAGCCTCAGCATTTTCAGCAGCAACAGCGTCATCAAGACTATATTACTGAAAGCATACTGAAGAGCTATATTTCTCATTTTTGGGGGCTCAGTTCGTTAATTCTGAGTGATGAATTGTATAGCTTAGGTCGTATTGGTATCAAGGAAGCTTCAGGTGTAATGCCTGACGGCACGATCTTTTCTATGCCTCATCAAGATATTCTTCCTCAACCTATTGATATTAAAAATATTAGTGATGGTGATAACAATATCGTTTACCTTGCATTTCCCTTAGTGAATAGCACGGTCAATGAAGTGTCGACTGAACATAGTGGTAACCGCTTGTTATCACGTTATAGCGACAGTATGGAAGATGTTCGCGACCTGCATACGGAAGGTGGGGATGTCAGTACGATCAATGTGGCCAAATTAAGACCGATCCTGAAGCAAGGCTCCAAAGAGATGGATGCTTATGTCACTTTGCCTATTTGTAAAATTAGGGAACGTGGTGCTGATGGCAGCTTAACACTTGAGAATGACTTTATTCCGACATGTTTGAATGTGCGTATCTCACCAATGCTAAATGAGTTCCTGAATGAAATTCATGGTGCTTTATATGAGCGTGGTAAACAAATTGCGTTACGTATTGGCTCCCCAGGGCAACAAGGTGTCGCGGATGTAGCAGAATTTATGATGTTGCAGGTATTAAATCGTACCTATCCATTGTATTCGCATTATGCGCAAGAGCCGGTTATTCATCCGGAAAAACTGTTTAGAGATTTGCTCGAATTGTGTGGTGAATTACAAACGTTCACTAATACCTCTCGTTTACCTGATTCTGTGGCTAAATATAAACATTTCAATTTATCTGAAAGCTATATCCCACTCATCAAAGATATTAGGGAAGCACTGAGTGTGGTGTTAACACCTCGCGCAATTCCAATTCCATTAGATACGCAAGAGCACGGTATTCGTGTTGCGACGATCCATGATAAGCAGTTACTGCAAAAAGCAGAATTTATTATTGCGGTCAAAGCGAATATGCCACAAGAACAGTTACGTCAACTGTTCCCACAACAATCGAAGATCTCTTCAGTGAGCAATATTCGTAAAGTGGTCAGCGTGCAGATCCCAGGTGTGAAATTGATTCCATTATCAACGGCACCACGTCAATTACCTTATCACTCTGGTTATAACTACTTCGAATTAGATAGAAGTGGCGATGTTTGGCAGGAAATTAAGCAGCACTCCAATATGGCATTCCACGTTTCTGGCAATTTCCCTGAGCTTGATATTCAACTTTGGGCGGTAAGAGGCGGAATAGACAATGACTAATGCAGCTTTCCTTAATGACTATGCCGAACAGGGCAACTTGCAAAAAAATTATCAGTTGCCTTTGCGGGGGAATAGCATCAATCCAATGATTGATGCTGCGACGCCATTGCTTGGGATGGTTCTCAGAATGAAAGCGATGTCAGAAACCCCTCTTTCGGAAAAGTTATATCAGCAGGTGGTGACCGATATCACCTCAATAGAGCAACAACTACAAACCCAAGGTTATGAACCTGGGGCTATTGTTTCATTTCGCTATGTTCTATGCACCTTTATTGATGAAACAGCATTGGGATTAGGTTGGAACCAAGACAACGGCTGGGTTAAACAGTCGTTATTAGTACACTTCCATAATGAATCTTGGGGTGGTGAAAAGGTTTTTGTATTAATTGAGCGGTTACTCGGTGAGCCTAAACGCTATCTCGATTTGCTGGAATTTATCTATTTGTGTTTGTGCCTTGGCTATCGTGGTCGCTACAAAGTGACAACAGGGCATAGTGATGAATTTAACCATTTACTCAGACGGTTACAGAAACAGATTCAGCAACTTAGAGGCGAAGCAAAACCCGTTATCCTTTTTGATGAAGGGGGTAATAAACACCATCGCTACCGTTTAGGCCGGCGCTTTGGTGTTCGCTACGTCATTCTTGGCGCCGTTATCTTAGCGGCAATTATTTACAGCATTTATTCATCCCGACTGAATCATCAAACACTCAGTATCGTGGAACAGCTTAATACTTTACTCGGCTAGGATGCACTATGATTCAAATTGATCTTTCGACACTCGTTAACCGTCTTCACCCTATCGCGAAGCATGCGTTAGAAAGTGCTGCGGCTTATTGTGTGAGCCATCAGCAGCCTGAAATTACGGTATCGCAATTTTTGCAACAACTGGTCGAAACACCATTGACGGATATTCGCTTAATTAGCCATAAAGCGGATCTGGATTTAGTCGCACTTGTTGAATTGTTAGAAGTACAAATTCCGCCACATCATGCGATTACTCAAAGCTATCCGAGTTTTTCTCCGTTATTGATTGAATGGATGAAAGACAGTTGGTTATTAGCCTCGACAGAATATAACCACAGTGAATTACGCTCTGGTACTCTGTTTTTAACCCTTTTGCAGATGCCATTACGTTATCTGTCAAAACCGGTTGCTGATTTATTATCACAAGTAAATCGTGAACAACTGCGACTGAATTTTGATAGTTGGACTGCGGGTTCGGCTGAAGCACCACTGACTGAAGCAGAAAAACAATCTGGAGAGAGTCGTCCTGCGGACTCTTTACTGGCGAAGTTCACGCAAAATATGACTCAGCAAGCGCGTGATAACCAATTAGACCCTGTTTTATGCCGTGATCATGAAATTGATTTAATGATCGATATCTTGTGTCGTCGTCGTAAAAACAACCCCGTGGTTGTGGGAGAGCCGGGGGTAGGTAAAAGCGCCCTAATCGAAGGATTGGCATTGCGTATTATTGCAGGTGAAATCCCTGAAAAATTACGTGGGTGTGAATTACTTACTTTAGACCTTGGTGCTTTACAAGCGGGTGCTGCGGTCAAAGGTGAATTTGAAAAACGCTTCAAAGGCATTATGCAGGAAGTGAGTCAATCACCTCATCCTATCATTTTGTTTATTGATGAAGCACATACCTTAATTGGTGCGGGTAACCAACAAGGTGGATTGGATGTCTCCAACCTATTAAAACCCGCCTTGGCTCGCGGTGAATTACGTACTATCGCGGCGACAACATGGAGTGAATACAAAAAGTATTTCGAAAAAGATGCTGCCCTTGCGCGCCGTTTCCAACTTGTTCAAGTTAAAGAGCCAACGGCGGCAGAAGCCGTCATCATCATGCGTGGCCTACGCTCTATTTATGAAAAAGCGCATAAGGTCTTTATTGATGATGAAGCATTGCGTGCGAGTGCTGAGTTAAGTGAGCGCTACCTATCAGGTCGCCAACTCCCAGATAAAGCGATTGATGTACTTGATACGGCGGGGGCTCGTGCGGCTATCAACTTATCTTCACCGCCGAAAAAGCTCTCGTTGCTGAAAACGGAACTTCATCAGATTGGTATGGAAACGGATGTGCTACAACGTGAACAACAATTGGGGCTTAATGACCATAGTTCGCGTCTGAGTGCACTAGCTGAACAGGCTAAAACTATCAATGCTCAGGTTGAGGAGCTACAAACCGCGTGGGAAACCCAGCAAGAGATTGTTTCTCAAATTATTGCATTAAGAGCGCAGCTACTGGACAGCGACCAAAGTGAAGAGCTTCCAACTAACGACAGTTTGGTATTAAAAGAGCAGCTTAAACAATTAAATGAGCAATTGAATGAGCTACATGAACAGCATTTATTAGTCTCGCCACATGTCGATAAAAAACAAATTGCTGCCGTTATTGCTGAATGGACGGGGGTACCTTTAAATCGTTTATCGCAAGATGCTCTATCAGTGGTAACGGAGTTACCCGTTTATTTAGAACAAACAATCAAAGGGCAATCATTAGCGATTGAGTGCTTACATAAGCATTTGTTAACTGCTCGCGCTGACTTACGACGCCCAGGTCGACCGTTAGGTGCATTTTTATTGGCGGGGCCAAGTGGTGTCGGTAAAACAGAAACGGTTATTCAAATAGCACAACTGATGTTTGGTGGAACGCAATATTTAACGACAATCAATATGTCAGAGTTCCAAGAGAAACATACAGTTTCACGGCTGATCGGTTCACCTCCAGGTTATGTTGGTTATGGTGAAGGCGGCGTACTGACAGAAGCGATCCGCCAAAAGCCTTATTCTGTTGTTTTATTGGATGAAGTTGAAAAAGCCCATCCTGATGTTCTGAATCTATTTTATCAAGCCTTTGATAAAGGTGAATTAGCCGATGGGGAAGGGCGAATTATTGACTGCAAAAATGTCGCTTTCTTCCTAACGTCTAATCTAGGCGACCAAATCATTACTGCCTATGCAGATAAGCCTGATGAGTTGCAAGATGCGCTTTATCCGGAATTAACCGCATTTTTCAAACCTGCACTGCTGGCACGTATGGAAGTGGTTCCTTATTTACCATTATCTCAAGAGATCCTTCAGCAAATTGTCGGTGGCAAGTTAGCTCGTCTGACTTCGTTACTTGAACAGCGTTTTGGTGCGGAAGTTGTGGTCGATGACAGTGTACCTACAGAGATCTTACGTCGTGCTTCTCGTGCGGAGAATGGTGCGCGGATATTAGAATCCATCATCGATGGCGCACTGTTACCACCGTTATCGCTACTGCTACTACAGCACAGCGCAAAAAATGAAGACATTAATCACATTCAATTATCAACACAGAACGATGAGTTCGTTGCGACGGTGAATGCTAAACTATGAAATCACGACTGAAAAATGCCTTAGCCTTACTTGAATGCACTAATTTGGATGTGTTAGCGAGCCAATTTTTAACGTTTAGCTTTACACGCAGTCCATTTAGCGCACTGATTGTGTCATTAATCAACCGACCTGAAAATTGCTTACAGAGTTGGAGTATTAAGCAATCAAATGAAGTAGAACAAGGGCATTTGGATGTCGAGATCAGCGATGCTGACCACCCTTTGATTCAGTTGATATCAAGGGGTGAAAGTGTCCTATGGGAGAACCTGAATCAAGGAATTCACATCAATGATAATAGGTTTCGCCAATTTGTGGCTGAATTACCAATAGGTACAGGGCTGTATAGCCTCCCATTAACAGATTTACGTCATAAAATTTGCGGAGCTATTATTTTGTTTGGGAAATCACTCAATACGGAGAGTTATGAGCAAGGAATTTTCCCTATTTATTGTGCGTTATTTCACCATCAGTTGAAAAGTCTCCTCGAATTATCTTTGACTCAGCAGAAGATTTCTCACCTGCAATACCTTAATTCACTACAACAAGATCGTGAACGGCAACTACAGGCAGCTGTGAATATGTTAACGACATCAGCTCCACCTGTTGCGAGTCACCATTTCTCTGATTTTAGAGAGATTGATGACTTAACCGTGGCAACTGAACGTTACGAAGAACAAATTTTAAAAGACCGACAACAACAGGTTAATGGTGATTTAGATACGATGGCAACGAGTCTGAATTTATCGAAACGGTCCCTAATATACAAATTGAAAAAATACGGGTGCATGAGATGAATATTTCACCGCTTACATTGTGGTTGATGACCTCTTTATTCGTCGTCACCACTGCCTCAGCGGAAAAAACAAATCCGCAAGCACTGGCTCAGGCGCTTTCAGAGTGCCGCCTTGAGTCGTCTCAACTGATCCGTCTTGCATGCTATGACCAAATCATGGCCGACTCACCTGCACAGACACCTTTTGACCCGAGTCAAATGGGTAAAGCATGGCGCCAGGCAATGGAGCATGAAATGCAACGAGAAGATAATAGCGCGGGGTTTTTAGTCACCCTTCCTGAAACAGGAAATTACCCAGTTATTATGACTATCCCTGCGATTGGTTTTGCGCCGCCTCGCCCAGTCATGATGATCAGTTGTATCGACAATATTACACGATTGCAGGTTGCCCTCCCTCGCCAACAGGAGGCGGGAAGTGTGATGTTAACGACAGACAAAACGCAATTCACTGCCGATTGGTTTCTTCGTGAAAACGGTTATGTATTGGAGTCGAGTCGTGGCATTCCCGGCATTGATGAAATTAAACGTTTATTAAACGGTGAAACACTGACGTTGAAATTAGCAAACAATGACCGGCTAACTTTCAATATTTCAGGTATTTCAACTGATATCAAACCGCTAAGAACGGCCTGTCACTGGTAAGCATCATGACGATTAATACACAATTAAAATGGAAAGAGCAGCTATTAGCTCCCCTTGAAGAAAGCCAGCAAGCAGCACCGATTGCCGATGATAACCCTGATTGGGAATACATTGACGGCGAAATGATTAAGTTTGGCTCACTTAGCCATGCTCAATTAAATATTGAGGAGATCCAGCGCAAGGCATTACAACTGTTTGCTAATGAAACGAAAGACTTCCGTTTATTAGTGCACTTATTGCGTACCTTACAACATGCAGGAGAGGCTGATGAGCTAGCTTTAGCCGCTGAATTATTGGCGGAGTTTGTTCGTCATTATTGGGAAAATAGCTATCCGCAAAATATAAAGCTTAAACAACGGCTTGCAGGGCAAATCCTTAAACGATTTGAAACTGTACAAGACAGTTTTTGCCGTCAAGCCGATATTAACTTGCGCGACAATATTCTTGGCTCCTTTGCCTTTTTGGCTAAATCTTGGCATGAAAAATGCCCAAATTTATCCGCTGAAGTCGATACATTAAGCCGTGGTTACAGCCGTATTGAACAAAGTGAACCTGTCATCGTTGTGGCAACGGAAGAGCCAACAACAGATAAAAAGGGAACAGTAGAAAATACTCAACAAGCACAGACTCCGGTGGCAGCAACAAAAGTACCTACAGTTGAGGTGAACCAAACGGATGAGCGTCAGTGGAAACAGACATTGCTTAAAGTGGCTGAGGCGTTATGTGAGCAAACGCCTTCGGATGCGGTAGGTTATTGCTTACGGCGCTATGCTATTTGGCACTCCATTCATGCGTTACCGATGGCAAATAATGATGGAAAAACGCCATTAGCTCCTGTTTCTCCTGACCGAGTGATTGATTACAAAAACCAAATGGCGCAACCATCAATGGCGTTGTTGAATAACATTGAACAAAGCTTAACGTTATCGCCTTATTGGCTGGAAGGCCATATGTTAGCTGCTCAAGTTGCAACAAAGTTAGGCTATCCGCTGGTGGGTGTTGCGATTGCTCAGGCGTTGCAACAGTTTTTAAACCGATTACCTGATTTAGCCAAACTGAGTTTTTCTGACATGACACCTTTCTTGCCTGAAGAGGTTCAGTCTTGGCTTTCAGCTTCTCAAAAATCAACGAGTCACGACGCCTCGACGAGTTCTCACAGTTTACAAGCTGAACAACAAGAAATTTTACATTGCTATGAACAGCATGGCTTAAGTGAAGCATTAAAAATGGTCGAAAATTTTATCGCTTCTACGAACGAGCCGAGAGCTCGTTTTTATAGCCAATTGTTATCTGCCCAGTTATTTGAACAAGCGGGGATGCAGCATATGGCTGAGAACCTGTATCAGCAACTGCATACCGCAGCATTACATTACTCGTTATCGGACTGGGAACCCGATTTGCTCAATCGTTTAGCACAGAAGGTGCAAGACAAGCAGGAAATGACTTTTGATAGGAATTCACAACAATGAAATTATCTTTTCTATCCATACCAAAAATAACGGGTTCTCTTAAGAAGCTGTTTTTTGGCGATAAGCCCAAAATTAAATCATTCTTACTGCTGTGTTTGGCACTGCTCCCAGCGATTTTGATTATTTGGATTTGGTGGTGGGGACCCGATTTTAACTACAAGGGCAGTTATCCCCTTAAAGAGCTGAGCGCGCGTTGGTTAGCGACGATTATTATTCTTCTCATCATTGTGAGTTGGATTGGGATCGCGACATGGAAACGTGTAAAACGCCTTGAAAGCCTTAAATTAGACGTGGAATTAGCGGTTGTTGATCCTGTTCGTCACGATATTGAGTTTCAAAATCGTTATCTCGATTATTGGAAATCGCAATTTGTTCGTCACCTCAACGGACATACTCAATCCGTATATTTACGTCCTTGGTATTTCGTATTGGGGGCCGATGAGAGTGGTAAGCATACATTACTAAAAAATAGCCTTAATACTTTAGATATTGCACCAACAGAAAATGTTGTTAGTGACCAGAAACTCCCTCTGCATATTCAATGTCTACTCGCGGATAATGCCGTCCTTTTTGTGCCAGATGGGAAATTATTGACCCAGCCAGTGAGTGAGGGGGATAAGCCCCAGCTATATCATCGTTTATGGAATGAACTTTTACACTGGTTAAGCAAAAACCGTTCAAGACAACCAATGAATGGCATTGTTTTAACCGTGGATACTTTGTCATTACTGACAAATTCGAAGGAAAAAAATAGCCAGCTCATTGCTGACCTACATATGCGTATTGAAGAAGTCCGTATGACATTCAATAGTCAATTACCACTCTATATTGTGTTGACTAAACTGGACTTGTTACGTGGTTTTGATGCGATGTTCCAATCCCTTGATGCTCAACAGCGTAATCAGGTATTAGGGGTATCTTTTAGCTCAAAAGAAAATGTTAATTGGGAAAAACAGCTCAATCACTTTTGGAGCCAATGGGTTAGCCAAATGAACAGTGCTTTACCTGAAATGATGTTAAATCGTTCAGAAGGAAGCCAAAGAAGCGACTTATTTAGTTTTGTTCGCCAAATTGAAGGGTTACAAAGCAGTGTAGCAAAATTAATCTCTGCATTGGTTGCTAACAATGAACAGAAAAATATCCGTTTAAGAGGGGTTTATCTCACCTCTGCGACTCAAGTTGGTCAGATTGACGACGTCTTTAGCCAAACGGCGTCAGTTCAATACCATTTACCAACAGCACCACTAACAACTTGGCCTATTTCAGATACACATCCCTATTTTACGCACAACTTATTCAGTGATGTGCTGTTTAGCGAGCCAAACTTAGCAGCGGAAAACCATTATTGGCTGAAAAAACATCGTACCAGACTTTTAGTTGCTTCAACTGTCAGCATTGTTGGTTTGATATTGGCTTGGAATGGCTGGAGCCATTACTACAACAAAAACTATCGTGCGGGCGAGAATGTGCTTAATGAAGTTAAAGCATTTAAAGCGATTGAATCAACGACAACTAAAGATACTGACGGTAGTAAACAACTTCCTGTTTTGAACCCACTTAGAGAAGCAACATTAGCTTACGGAAACCATCGTGATAAAAATGGCATTCTGTCTGAAATGGGGTTATATCAGGGGCAAAAAGTTGGACCACAAGTTGAAAATGTCTACTTGCAATTGTTAACGGAACGCTTTTTACCCGCCATTATGGCAGGGTTACTTATTGAGTTGGATAATGCTGAAAAAGGCAGTGAAGAGAAGCTCGAAATCTTACGTGTTATGCGCATGCTTGAAGATAAAAGTGGGCGTAATAACGGGTTGGTTGAAGATTATATGGCAAACTACTGGAGCCAGCTATTTACAGGGCAACGAGATATCCAAGCTCAGCTTCGCGGCCATTTACATTATGCGTTAGAGCACACTGACTGGAAAGCTGAGCGTAATCAAGGTTCAGCGATTGCCAATAAAGTCTTTGGGCCATTTGCCAAACCAATCAGTGACGCTCAAAAAGAGCTGAGCACGCTGTCGCTATACCAACGTGTTTATCAAACACTGAGGCTGAAAGCGAATCAAACACTGTCATCACCATTAAACCTCCGTCATCAAATAGGCCCTGGTTTTAACTCAGTGTTTACTGTGAACGATGAAGATAAGCTCGAAATCCCTCAGTTTCTCACCCGTTCTGGGCTGATTAACTACTTTATTAGGCAAAATGATGAATTGGTCGATCTGACATTACTTGATGCTTGGGTGCTAAATTTATCAAGCAATACACAGTATAGCGAGAGTGACCGTAAAGAGATCCAACGTCAAATTAGCGAACAATATCTGAATGACTATACTGCGCAATGGCGTGGGGCGATGAGTAATTTAGAGATTCGTGAATTTGACACAATTCAAGATGAAATCAATGCATTAGAACAGATAATCAGTGGTGAGCAGCCGTTAAGACGTGCATTACAGGTACTGAGAGATAACACTTCTTTACCTACCATTGATAGTTCGCTGTCTTCACAAGAGCAGCAAAAATTGATGGCAGAGCCGAAATACAGGTTGCTTAGCAGGTTGGATAGAGAGTTTTCACCCGAAACTGAGATTTTAGTGAGTAACAATGGTGAAAACCTACAAAATCTCAATCAGAAGCTAAATGAATTGCATCGTTATTTATTAAGTATTCAAAACTCACCAGTACCAGGTAAAGCTGCACTAAAAGCGGTGTCTATGCGTTTGAATGATAATAACCGTGATGTCATTTTTGAGCTATCACAAATGGCGAAAACATTACCAGAACCATTAAATCGTTGGGTAGGAGACCTCTCGGACCAAGCATGGAATGTGGTACAAAAAGAAGCTATTCGTTATATGGAAGTCGAGTGGAATGAAAACGTTGTCAAACAGTACAACGCGTACATCGCTGGACGTTATCCATTTAATCCGAAATCTAAACAAGATGTGCCATTAAGCGAATTTGAACGTTTCTTCAAACCAAATGGCACCATCGATAGTTTCTATCAACAGAATCTACGTTTATTTGTTGAAAATAACTTGATTGAAAATATGGAAGGCCAATCGCTGATTCGCCCTGATGTATTGGAGCAAATTGAGATTGCTAACCGCATTCGTGACACCTTCTTTACTGCTCAAGGTAATCTTGAAACACAATTTGCGGTAGAACCGTTGTCACTGTCAGGTAATAAACGTCGCAGTATCTTGAACCTTGATGGGCAGATTATTGACTACTCTCATGGGCGCAGTAACACCGTACATATGGTGTGGCCAAACTCAATGCGTTCAAACATTGAAAGTAAGCTGACATTAGTGCCTCTTTCTGGTGATAAATCCCCTCGTTCGCTCAGCTTTAGCGGACCTTGGGCGCAATTACGCCTTATCGATAGCGGCAGGTTAATGAATGTGAAACCAAACTCTTTTGAAGTTCGCTTCACAATTGATGGCGGAGATATGACTTATCGCGTGCAAATTGATGAATCTAACAACCCGTTCTTCGGAGGATTATTTACCCGATTCCGTTTACCTGAAACGCTTTATTAATATGATTTTTCAGTATTAATACGAGGGAATAGAACAATAAATGAGTACGCAATCAGAAAACTTGGTGATTAAAGTAGGAGGGTCTCCCTTGGAGACCCCAGAATTTATCGCGCTAAAAACCGAGTTCAATAAACTTAACCATCCAGCCCGCCCTGAAGTGAGCTGGACTTTAATTGAGTCATTGTGTTTAACGCTATTTAAAACCCATGGTATTGATTTACAAAGTGGAATTTATTACACCATCGCGCGTTTACAATTACATGGTTTAAACGGTTTTACCGAGGGATGTGAACTATTAGCAAGTGTTGTTGTGACACAATGGGATCATTTGTGGCCAGAACAGCCCCATCATCGTGCTGATATTTTGAATTGGTTTAATAGCCGTGCTGGTTCAGCATTGCGGCAAATCAGTTTTAAAACCAGTGATCTACGGTTAATCTATCGTTCCGAGCGTGCGCTACAGCTCATTATCGATAAGCTTGCCCAAACAACGTGGACAAAAGTACCGAAATTAGAAAACCTTTTGTGGTTTTTCCAAAACTCAGCGAAAAACCTCGAACAGCGCGAAAATGCATTAAATCAAAATAAAGGTCAAACGGTAAAGCTGCCGCCTTTAGTTTATATCCAGCAGCCGAAAACGGAGCAAGAGCCACCAGCACAATCAATCGTGATTGAAACAGCGGCTCAAAAACGGCCTTCTTCACCTATGCCTACTCAGGAAAAAATGAGTGCGACAAAAGGGTTTTTTTTAGGGGTATTATCAAGCGCAGTCATCTTTTCTGGTATCGGCTATGCGTTGTATTACTCGACCCAGCAAGAAGTTATTGCAATGGCTTCTGTTCCTGAAGGCGCGGCGGCTCAATGGCTATATAAACCTGAACTTACAACCTACGCGGATAACTTAGGGTTATTAGAGAAGCAGTCACCTATTTTTACCTTAAAGCTCGCTGATTCATTAGTGGATGTAGCCAAAAAACGGTGGCCTAACAATGCAGATCAAGCTTATGTCAGCCGTAACTGGCAAAACTTGATAACAACTCGGTTAGAAAATGCGCCAATTAGCGATAGTTGGTCAGAAACAGCGACATTATTACAGCAGCTATCAGACAAAATTGTGATGCAAGAGCGCAATCGCGGGAGTTTTACTCTCTCTTATTTGAAAACTGCTATCTATGATATTCAAAAGCAGCATAACAAGAGTACACCTGTTGAAGAAAGACTACGTGAATTCTCTTTACAAATTGAAAATGACCAGCCTATCTCACCAACATTAATTAGTAATATCGATTCACAAATTAATGGCTTATTAGCACGTTACTATGATTTGCAAAAACAGGCAGAAGAACGCGGTTTAAAACCAAACTCATATTAAAAGGATATTATCATGGCGAATATGATCTATTTGACATTAAAAGGCAGCAAACAAGGTGCAATTTCTCAAGGATGTGGAAGTTTAGACTCGATCGGTAATAAGTATCAAAACGGTCATGAAGATGAAATTTTTGTCCTACGATTAGGAAATGGCTTTAGTCGTACTCAAAATATTAATTTTCAACCTGTTACATTAATTAAGTTGTTAGATAAATCATCTCCACTGTTGGCAAATGCAATTGCCAATAATGAAACACTTGAGATGACATTTAATTTTTATCGGACTTCACAAACAGGCTCTCAAGAAAAGTATTACACCATTACTCTGAGAGAAGCGTCCATTATTAATTTAGAGTCAGACTATCCTCATTCATCGAATAATAATGAGCAATTACCAGAGGAAACACTAACTGTGAAATATAAAGATATTATATTTCAGCATGTTATGGCTGGGACTTCAGGCTACTGTAGCTGGCAAGAAAATACAATTTAATGGATGTTGAGCCTAAAAGATGAGTGAAATAAAGTATCTACAAGAAAAGCAATATTTACAAAAACTCGCTGACGATTATGCGAGAGAGAAGCCGCATTTGGCTCACGTATTAGATCCACAAGATCCTCATACGGGTTATTTACTTGAAGGGTTTGCTTTTCTTTCGGCACGCCTACAAGAAAAAATTGATGACGCTTTTCCTGAAATTACCTTACCTTTACTACAACGTTTAGGCTCACAAGCGATTAAGGGGCTACCTTCAACAACAATTATTCAGGTTGACCAAGATGGGGTCATTGATTATCCATATTATCTTTCAGAAAATAATTTGATTCTAGGTCCTAAAGGTGCCAGTTTTAGTCTTTGTTATGGAGTGACCCTACAACCTTATTCTATTGTTGAGCGAAAAATTACTCATCAGCCTAATCGGAGTTGTATCTCATTACGAGTAAAATACCGAGGCATAATAAAAGAATATGATACAGCATCGCTAAACCTCTTTTTGAGTAAACAAAAAGCTATTGCAGATACTTTGATGCTCGGGTTTAGCCAATATTTTGATTATATAGAGCTGAATCATGATGGAAAAAGCTATCGTGGGAACAGCCTTGATTTTTATTTTGAGCCGAAGATAGGTAAAAAATTTCAAATTTTCCAGCAAACAGATAATCAATTATCAGCCCCTCAACAGCTACTGGAAGGGTTTTATTTACCACATGTTCATCATTTTATCGATATTAATGTACCGTTGATCACTAAGCAGCTTAATTGGCAAGATGATGATACGTTTGTGATCAATATCTATTTCAATAAGCAGCTTTCGATTACTCAGGCACAGTGTGAAGAGAGTTTTTATTTAAACTGTGTACCTGCAATTGATAAAGAAAAGCAAAATGAACTGAAAATAGATTTTAAATATAATCAATCGTCGTATTTATTACCTATACCTGATAATCACTATTTGGCGCATTTATCAGATATTCAGTTGTCATTAGAGCCTCACGAAAAGGTTCGTGGCTTATATTGTGATTTTTATCCGATGACGGATTTTACTGCGGCATCACGTCTGCTGCCCCAATATCAACAAGCGTTGTTTTATGCACTCACTATTGATAACGATATTCGAGGAAGGACACTATATTATTTAAATTTTTATGATAATAAAGGTACACCGATGGTAGTGCCTCCTAGTTTACGTTTTTCATGTAATTATGTGAGTTTTGAACAATATCAAGAAAGCCGCATAGGGGTCTTAAACAGCCATAGTGAGAAGGTGCCAGAAGGAGTAAAAACAGCAAATATCACCGAGTTATCAAACTGTTATCCACCGATTGTGAATGATAAATATTATTGGCAATTACTATCACACTATAGTGCTAATGCTTTTATGTTGATGTCTCTTGATACTATCAAGCAGATGTTGACGGAATATATTTTATATCGTGAAAACGATAGACAAGTTACACGCAAACTTGAACGGTTATTATCAGGTTGTATTGCGCTTAAAACGAATTTATATGATCACATTTTAAAAGGAAAACCATATCGCTGCTTATCCCTTGTGGTGACATTAGACATTCAAAAATTTGAAAATGAAGGTGAGGCATTTATGTTTGTCACTCACCTATATCATTTTTTCCCTTTTTGTTTATCTGAAAATATGTTGTTGGAAATGTCAGTGAATTTCAATGATGCTGATTTACCGACATGGTATTTATCACCCTCACCATTACAAGGATATAAATCACTGTTATAAAAAACCATGGCGCAACAATTGAGTGCGCCATTTTGCAAGGTTAAGTCTATGTCTTCAAATATCTCGAGAAAAAATGTATCTGATGCTGAAAAAGCGGGTCAACATTGGCAATCTCTATTAAACAGGCCAGAGCCACAGCGCCTTAAATCGGCTTCTGACGCCAGCGGATCTCAGCCCTCTCAATCTAAGAAAATAGATATTTACGATGCAATTGCTAATCGTAAGCTGTATTCCGGACTCGTATTTACCTGCCAAATTGGTGATCTTCCTGTAGAGACCTTTCAGGTCACCCAATTTGATTTGCACGAAGGGTTATCCGAGTTATTTACGCTGAACATTCAAGCCGTCAGCTCACAATCAGAGATTGATTTTCAAGATGTATTGGGGATGGCTTCCTCCATCACCATCATGCGTGAAGGTATTGTTACCCGTTGTGTACAAGGGATTTTAGCTAGCGCCGAGCAAGGCAATACCGATGGCGTGAAAACGTGGTATCAGTTTGTCATCCGCCCTGAAATGTGGATCATGACGCTTAAGCAAGATAGTCGTATTTTCCAAGACACTACCGTTCCCAACATACTAGAAACCTTGCTGAATGAATCCCATGTTAAACACGATAAATTATTTTATCACCCTGAAGAGCATTTGCAGCGCTCTTATATCACGCAAAAACGTGAAACCCTGTATGAGTTTTGGTGTCGCCTCGCTGCCGAAGAAGGGATTAACTACTGGTTCGAGGAAGGCCCACAATTATTCTATAGCGATCGCCACTTGGGTATGAAAGCGGGGATCCATTTAACTTATAATCCCCAATCAGAAACCGATATTACCGACAGCACGGTCACCGCATGGCGTTATGCAGAACGCTTATGTAGTGATATTCGTATTGATAAAGATTACAATCAGTTACGTCCTTCTTACCCATTGAGCCATCAGGTAACGGGTGAAGTACATCAACAACACGAAGTATTTGAAAGTTATGGGCGCTTCCAAGAAGATGCTGAAGGTCAGTCGTTTAATCAAATCCGCTACGAACAATCGCAAAATAACCGCCAAACAGGCACTGCTAATACCAATTGTATTGAATTAGCACCTGGACGAATATTCAGCTTATCTAATCATCCCAGTAGCCGTATGAATGACAGCTGGCAAGTGATTACGGCACACCATCACGGGGTACAGCCCCTCGCTGACAACAGTGGCGGTGAAGGTACGCAATTGAGTAATACCATCACCTTTATTCCAAGTACCCAAGAATGGCGTCCACCGTACCGCTACAAACCCACCGCCGATGGTGATGAGTTAGCGACGGTCGTGGGTCCTCCGGGTGAAGAGATTTACACCAACTCCCAAGGGGCGGTCACGGTCTATTTTCATTGGGATAGGCGTGGTAAGCCCGATCACAGTGCCTCTTGTTGGGTCAGAGTCGCCCATGGCTGGAACGGGGATGGTTTTGGCTTTATGTCAATTCCGAGGATCGGGCAAGAAGTGATTGTCTCCTATTTAGACGGTGACATTGATAGG
Source organism: Providencia sp. PROV267 (assembly GCF_028477825.1). Taxonomy (NCBI): domain Bacteria; kingdom Pseudomonadati; phylum Pseudomonadota; class Gammaproteobacteria; order Enterobacterales; family Morganellaceae; genus Providencia; species Providencia sp. PROV267. The sequence continues at coordinate 91,933 of NZ_JAMPLX010000014.1, forward strand.
CCAATTATCACAGGGTGTACTTATAATGGGCGGAATAACCCACCATTAGATTTGCCTAAGTATAAAACCCGTACTACGTTTCGTTCAAAAACCCATAAAGGCGAAGGATTTAATGAGTTACGCTTTGAGGATAGTAACGGTCGCGAAGAAATTTATCTACATGCGCAGCGCGATAACAATATTCACATTAATCGCAATAAAACCCAATATGTGGGTCATGATGACTCCCACACAGTCGCCAATGACCGCAAACATGAAGTGTGTCATGACGAATTTATTCATATCGTTAATGAACAAACGGTGAAGGTAGGCGTTAACCAATTCGAGCAAATTGGAAAAGATCGTATCACACGTATTGATAACAGTTGGAAAGAGGTAATACACGCCAGTCACTTCCAAGAAGTAGGTGAAAACAAACAGTGCGATATACAAAATGATTACAAGTTAACTGCTGCAGGCGGTATCCATACGCACACCAAGGTACACACACTGCAAGCCAGTGAAACGGTGATTATTAAAGGCCAAGCAGGCTCGATTCAACTGGATGCGCAAGGGGTGACCATTACGGGCAATATTACATTGAAGGGAAATGTGTCGGTGACGGGAGGGGCGCCAGAATCGGTGGCATCTTTAGAAGCCGTTGTGAATGAAGGGTTGCCACTGGCAGAAGATTGTCGAGCTAAAGCCATGAAAAAAGGAATCGCATAATGCCCTCGTCTTACAGTGATATCTATCAAGGCTACTGGGTAGCAGAATGTCGCTACACCCGTAATAACGAAACGTTCACTGGCATCATGACGCTGGCGGGGCACAGTGAAGAGCAAGTCATTGGGAATATGCGGCACTACTTTGCGGAAAATCAAGCCGAGTATAGTTTTGCGCAGTACGACACACTCACACCACTGATTACGTATGTTGAAAATAGCCAACAACTTGAACTGTTATTGTTGCGACAAATTAGGCGGCAACACGCAGAGAGTAGACTCGCAGTGCTTGTGGATGAACGTAATCTGACAAACCCATTACCGTCTGAAAAGGGTGATATTCACTATCAAGTTGGTCAGCCTGCGTTGTTGGATGATGTCGACCTCTACATGGTCATCGATAGCGGAGAGTATCACCGTCAAACGGGGCAATATTTGGTGCCGATGTTGCACGGCAGTCAATTACCGTGGCAGTCGTTGTACCAAGGGGAAACTCAGGACAGCTTGGCAGAGCAAGCGCCGTATTTGGTGCATATTCAGCGGACGGTAGCAGGGCGGCACTTTCTAGCGCAATGTCTGAATTTACCGAACAAAGCGACCGTCGGGCTATTTTTTAATAGCTTCAAGTCTTTCGCTGACGTGCATCGGCAAATGCGCAAGATGACCTATTTGTATAATCGAACACTCAACAGTTGGAATTTTTTCCGTTTCTATGACGTGAGCCATTTTATCCCGTTTATCGAATCATTAACACGGGGACAATTGTTCAATGTAGTGAGTGGTGTGACCGCATTTTATGGTTATAGCACAAAATACCCAGATGGCGTGAAAATCACCTTTCATTCTGATTATTTATATGATAATCGCCCCCGTGAGCCACTGTTTATTAATGAAAAATTGTATCGTCATTATGCACAATTAACCTTGATGAGCACGATTGCGAAAGCCCAACAGGCTATCCGGCACCAAGATGCCTCAATTACCGATGATAAGGCAGCTAAAAAAGCGTTAGATGACTTCTGTCTTCATGCTGCGAATCGAGCCTTTTTGACAGATACAACGCAGATGCAAGCGTTAATATACAACCTTATCGCTCGCTATCTCAGTCGCCACGATGATTTGCTCTGGCAGAAGGCATGTGAACATGCCTTACCTTATCAGCACAACCAAGTGTTATTTAATCATCATTGCTATATCTATTGTCTACACGCTCAAGGAGAGACCGCATGACCGACAACACTCGTTCGCCACAACTAACCTTAGAAGAAATTGAACGTCAAATGGTCGAGTTGGTAAATCAACTCGCTCCTCGGAATTTGCAAGCGGATGCGGTTGTTTCACCTTGTGACTGTAATGTGAGGGCGGTATACCCTATTCGTTATGCCTATTCAAATTTATATGGTGAAAAATCCACACAGGCAACTCTGCCACCGAATATTGATGTATTACTCAATGCAAATTCGAGTCAAGAAACTCATGGCTTTTCGGCACGAATATTACGCGATGGGTGGGTGTATATTTTTGAGGAAGGAGAATTTAAGACAAGGCCTGATAAACAAGGTGAATTACTTATCTTTCAACATATTTCATCTTACAGCTCAAGTGAAACTGAGGATGTGCAAGAAGTATACGAAACATTTATCCCACACCTCCTTAATAAAGGGAAAGATGGACAGCAAACAGCACAGTTAATTGCCTTAGAGAAGCGATACCCTTATTTACCGATACAAAAAGATGTAATGCAAATTAGTGCGTTATTTAGTGAGGTGCCACTGTCTCATTATGTATTGAAAAAAATCAAACAGGATGCGCTTTACCGTCGCCAATTCATGCAGCAAATGAGTATTGTTGATTACAACAATAACCCTCATTGTGTGAAAGCCACTTATGAACATATTGAAAACTTAGTTGAGGACTATAAGAGTGAAGCTGAGCAATATAAGCATTATTTCGATAGCTTGAATTTTTTGGGGGCTAACTCAGCACAATTGAGTGAAATTCCCAATCTCAAACAAAATACCGATTTGCTGCTTGGGCAATTAACCGAAACTTTGGACTATGAAGAGTGCTCCAGCTTAATTATTTTGCATGATCCTATTGGTTATCATCAAGATATTTTAACAGCCTATTCTTTGATTACAGCGCTATTAGCCATGTATCAAACTCAATACTTACATCCTTATACAATAGGTCGGTATATTGAGCAGATCGAAAAGCAAGCTACAGAGTCGAAAGATACCGAAGATGGCAAAAAGATATTAGAAATATTGGCTAAATCAATTAATCAATCTGGTTGGAACAAGGAATGGAAAGATCTCAAATTTATCTTTGAAGAACTTGAGGCCAGACAAAAAAATCTTGTTGAATTACATGCTGATTTTATTTCCAATGCCGCAATACGTACAAAGGTGGGGAGTACAGTTCAGTATTTTAAACATGCTTTTCCTATAAAAGAAAGAATAAAAGAAAATGATTTTCTGAGCGAAGATTTTATTTTGGAAGTCACTCAGTATTGCTCATTATATGGTCAAATCATGGCACCATTGCATGAGTCTACCGTAGGAACGCGTGCGTTAGATATTTTATTGACCGTGGAGCTTAGTGATAAAGAAAGTCTGTGGAATATTGTATCAGAGGGCGTTTTTGCGTTTTTAGATGAAGATGAAGTGCAAGATTTTTTACAACAACAATCAGAAGAGCTATTGGGTAAATTGGGGGTATCAATTGAGCACTTCTCACTGGTTTGTCGAAATCATTTAGGGTATGCGTTTACTCAAGTCCATCAAATTTTGCAAAAAATGGGTTCGGGTGTGCAAAAGTTATCGCAAGAAAGCGCTGAATTTCTTGCAGAAAAATTATTGCCGCGCTTACTTAACTTTTTTGATGCTGATATTAGTTTAACCGAGTTGAATATTTTTAGTGGTCAGGAGTCTCATGAACTTATTCAGCGTTTACGCCGTAAAGGAAAAATAATTGAAAATACAGTGAATACAACGTATCGCCGATTCTTTGATTGGGAAAATCGTCTTGCTAAATCAACAGGTTCTTTAGTGTATTTACCCAAAATCATCCGAAAAGGGGCTGCTAAAGGGATGGTGCAGGCTAAAGATATCAACTCACTCGCGAATGCGGCCTCTGCGGGGTATCAAATTATTGTTAGCGCATTAGAAATTCAAACATTGATGCAAATCAGTGAATATGAAAAAAATGACCCGTTAAAACAAGGTGTATTGAATTGGTATAAGTTGCAATTATATTCCGTTATTTTAGCGTCTATCACGGGTGTGGTGGAAAGTATTAAGTTGGTGAACGATGCATTGGGACGCATAAAAACGCCATTTTTAAAGAAAATGACGAAAAACTTTAAATTATCCATCAGCGCAGAGAAAAGGTTAAATGATGGCTTATTAAAAGGCATCGGAACAGGGGCTTCCATTCTTGGTTTTGCTGTGCCGATGTATGAGGCATCATTGACTTACAGTATCGGTAATACGAAAGCAGCAATTGGCCAAGCGGTGGGCGGTATTGGTAGTGTGATTGCAATCAATGCGCTTGAAGCTTTAAAAGGACCAAAGGGGTGGTTAAAGTTGATGGTTGGTTTGGGCTTATATTTGGCAGGCTATACGATGAATAAATTGTATAGCTGGGATCATTTGGAAACGTTATTGAAGAATTGCTTTTGGGGGAGTGGGAATAAATATAAGTTTTGGGGAGTAGACCGAGATGAAGTGAAGGATGTTGTAATAGAAAACCAAATAGAATCAATAAATAAAAGTGAAATATCTGAAAAAAGTCTTCTTATCGAGCAACAGGAATTTTTAAACTTATTCTTCCCAGCAAGTTTGCAAGTTATAGAAACGCCACGTTTAACCTATGTACAATATATTTTCACCTTACCGAATTTTGCCTTGGGTATCAGGGACATTGAGTATACGATGGTCAGGGAAATGTTGGGATCTACTCCAAATTACCATCAATCATATAAGCCAAACGACATTATTGTTCATGGGGAGAATAAATATTATCCAGCTGAAAATCAGTTTACTAAAAATTTTGATGAAAAATTAAAAAAAGCAATAGCATCAGTTGGTGATATAAAAGAAATGTTAGTTCTGAGTTTTAAGGTTGATAGTGGTATCGATAATACCGCATTAGCTATGAGTAAAATGGGATATGATCAGCCATCCTATATTCCAAAATTATATTGGTACTATATTGTTGATTTAAACGAAAACAAAATATCCCCATTACGCTATAGAAATTGGAGTGGTGGTATAGATGGAAAAAACATAACATTTGGTTTTATTGATGGAGATGCGCCGTAATGTTCAAATTTTTTATGGGAACCATGTTTCCGAGTAAACTAAAAACGCAAAAAATCACGTCTTATCCAGAAGACTATAATGCTAAAGGTTCGTTAGAAGACAGTCCTTATGTGTTAAAAATAAACTCGGAACAATGCCAAATAAAATCAACCAACTTTAATCATCGAAAGGTCAGTTCAATACCGTTATTTTTGGTTGTTCTCGCTGTTTTTATATTTAGTGCTTACTCTTTTTTTGATGGGCATAGCTCAAGATATCGTCACTTTATTTTTTTGACTAACACATATAAAGAAAAATATGAAAATTCTACTAATACACCTCAAGGAATAGAGAGATACCGTCCTTTTTTTGATAAAACCCCCAATTTATTTGATTACTTAATCTCTTATTACTCGGGAAATTTTTATGCAGGGACAAAGTACTCAATATATTTAACCATATTATTCGCATTCGCTTTTGGTTATGCTCTCTATATTACAGGAAAATCCGTCTTTATTGGACCTTACCCGATACTGGTATTGGATAGAAAACGTAATCTTTTATATACATGGGAAAATAAAAAAGTCTATGTAGCCCGCTATGAAGATGCCGGATATGCAGCCCCAAGTAATAATTTATTTATCAAGTTATTTACATTTAATACCGACAAAAATCGATTAGACACGATTTTGTTTCAACCGAATGCATCGGTTCACAGTAGTTTGTTTCTCAGTGAAGAGTATGAAAATAATGCGTTTGTTAGCTTTATTAACGCCTATATGCAAAAAGGAAGAGATGTAATCACTGATCATGATTTTGAAAGTGAGCCATTGAAGTTTTATTTTGGTCGCTATGAGCCCCCTGTTGATGTTGATGCACAAATCGCGAAAACCCTTAATCAACTTGACAAGGAAAAGCCTCATCATGCGTAGCACAGTTAACGGTCGCAAAATCATTTTAAAAAATGATACCACCAACACCGGTGGCACGGTGCTTACGGGGTCTTCTTTCGCCAAGCAAGCCCAAGGAATCGCCTGTGTGGCGACTCGGTTTATTGTCCTTCATGTAAAAAAACAGGCGCTATCGTTGAAGGCGATAGCTTAATGAAAATTAATGGTATCCCTGTCGCCTTAGAAGGCCACAAAGTGGCTTGTGGGTGTTCAGGGGGCAGTGTGCTTGTTGCAGCAGATTAAATGAGCCTGTAGATAATTTTGTGTAAGTTCCCCATGTATCATTTACATGTGGTCATTGATCCTCTGGGGCAATCTATTCCATCCATTTATTGGTACTACTTGGTGGATCGTCTTAAAGGTGAGATTGCGCCATTGCGTTACCGAAACGGTGATCCTGATGATAAACTTTATGGCTGTATTGATGAGGAAGGCACCGAATGACGAGTTTATATACGGCAACAAAGCACCCCGAACAATTAGAAACCACACCATTAATTGCACAAAGTCATCACTACGATGACCCGTTGGAGCCTCAAAAGCTGGTGTTTTTAGACGCAGTCAATGAACAGCGTTGTGTGATTAACTCCCCACAGCGAAATAGCCAGCTCACCAACACGATACCTTTTTTTATCGTGCTCTTAGTAATGGCTTGTTATACGTTGTTCGGGTTTGTTGATAATCATATCGGCAAAAAAATGTCTATTGAACAAATGGCTAAACATATAGAAGAAAAATATGGCAATCAGGGTAATTTAGATCTTGAAACATTTATGATGGTTGAATCATATAAACCATTTTTCAATAAAGAAAGAATAAGCTGGTGGGAATATATCAAAGCTTATAACTCCGGAAAATTTTTTACTGATAGTCAATATGGTAAATATTTAGTTATCGGCTGGCTAATTTTTTTCCCCGGCTTTTTGTGGCTATTGGGCTATCTCTCTTTCTTCACACCTCCGGTGTATCTCATTGCGGATAGGCAACGAGGAATACTGTATAGCTATGGGATGGGGAAAGTACGTTTAACACGCTATGAAGATGCACAATTCGGCTATGCAGGTAAAATGTTGGCGATTAAACTGTATGGCATTGATGAAAAAACAGGGCAATTGAAAACCATACTTTACAAGCCAAATGTTTCCCATTACTCCAGTTTCCTGACCAGTACCGACAGTGAAAACCATCGTTTTATCACGTTTCTCAATGCTTATATGCAAGAGGGGCGAGATGCCGTTTCGTCTGTCGATTACCAAGCTCGTAAACCCTTTTTGTTTTTTGGTAAAAACCCACTTCCTACTGATTTTGAGCAACAGGTCGAACAGATTTTAGCAAAGCTTGATCAGGAGAAAAAACGCAATGCGTAGTCTTGTGAACGGCAGAAAAATTATCTTAAAAAATGATACGACGAATACTGGTGGTACGGTGCTGACAGCTTCTTCTCTCGCCAAGCAAACCCAAGGAGTCGCCTGTGTGGGCGACTCTGTTTATTGTCCTTCGTGTAAAACAACAGGTGCTATCGTCGAGGGTGACGGTTTAATGAAAATCAACGGAATTCCCGTCGCACTTGAAGGTCACAAAGTGGCTTGTGGCTGTTCTGGTGGATGTGTGCTTGTCGCGGTAGGATGAACATTTTCTCGTCTTATTAGTACGTATATTAAAGCCTGTTCGCCTTATTAAAATTAGGATGGTGATATTGCTAGAGAGGCTCCATAATGTTCAAATTTTTTATGGGAACGATGTTCCCGAGTAAACTAAAAACGCAAAAAATCACGTCTTATCCAGAAGACTATAATGCTAAAGGTTCGTTAGAAGACAGTCCTTATGTGTTAAAAATAAACTTGGAACAATGCCAAATAAAATCGACCAATTTTAATTATAGAAAGGTAGTCTCAATACCGTTATTTTTGGTTGTACTTGCTGTTTTCATATTCATGATTAATTCTTTTTTTGAAAACCATTATTCAAATTATAAGTCATTTATATCAGTTATTTATGGATATAAAGATATTTATGAAAATTCAGTAAATCCACCTGAGGCAGTAGAGTTATACCGTCCTTTTTTTGATAAAACCCCCAATTTATTTGATTACTTAATATCTTATTACTCGGGAAATTTTTATGCAGGAACTGAGTATTCAATATATCTGACGATATTATTCGCATTCGCTTTTGGTTATGCCCTCTATATTACAGGGAAATCCGTCTTTATTGGGCCTTACCCAATATTGGTATTGGATAGAAAGCGTAATCTTTTATACACATGGGAAAATAAAAAAGTCTATGTAGCCCGTTATGAAGATGCTGGATATGCAGCTCCAAGTAATAATTTATTTATCAAGTTATTTACATTTAATTCAGACAAAAATCGATTAGAAACGATTCTATTTCAACCGAATGCATCGGTTCACAGTAGTTTGTTTCTCAGTGAAGAGTATGAAAATAATGCATTTATTAGCTTTATTAACGCTTATATGCAAAAAGGGCGAGACGCAATCACAGATCATGATTTTGGAAGTGAGCCGTTGAAATTTTATTTTGGTAGTTATGAGCCTCCTATCGATGTTGATGCACAAATTGCTAAAACCCTTAATCAACTTGATAAGGAAAAGCCCATTGATGCGTAGCACAGTTAACGGTCGTAAAATTATTTTAAAAAGTGATACCACCAACACAGGTGGCATGGTGCTGACCGGTTCA
>NZ_JAMPLX010000015.1:0-1103 GCF_028477825.1 Providencia sp. PROV267
CCGCAGTGGATTAAGCAAGCAGTAAAAAAAGTATCTTGAGCGGAGTGTTGTAATCAATGGGGTTAAAACAATAAAGAATGAGTGAATACTATTATTAGTCAGTATGTTAGCTTTAAAGAATCGAATGATTATAAGGATGATTTCATTTGCAAAATTGAGTCACCTCTACCACCGATGCGGTATATCGACAGTGAAAAAGCGTTAGATGAAGCTAATTGTACTCTGGGCTTTATTAATGAGGAAAAGATATAATGGGAATAGTTGCCTTTGTCAAAAAACACATGACATTAAAATCCAGTTTTGACCGTGCCAAGAAACAAAGTTTTGTATCTAATCACGAGCGTTACCAAAATAATGTTGAGCTTGAAGAGCTAACCTTTATTGATGAAATTAATGCTAAAAAATTTGCCATTGCGAATGTTAATCGAGGAAAACGCGATGTTGGGGCAATGAGCTTTTTTCTGGTTATTTTAGTTTGTTTTATAGTAATTTTTAGTGCATTAATAAATAGAAACATAAAATCTTACAATACTTTTGTTAGCACCATTTCAATGTATGAGAAACATTATAATCTTTCTAAAGAAAAAAATATACTATTGACTAAACAAGTTAAGGAACTTAGACCATTTTACGGTGAAGGCAATAAGAGCTTTGGAGTTTTCTTTGTCGATTATTATTTATGGGGGGGGCATGTCAATAAAGTTGGAGGTATGGACGTTGCTTTTATAATTTTCACGTTAATTTTGGGTGTTTTTACCGGCATGGCGGGTTATATAATCTTTTTAAGTCCGCTACCAGTCCTAATTTTCGATCGAGAGAAAAAATATGTCTATAGCTATTTAAAAGGAAAAGTTTCAGCAGACCGCTATGAATATATTGAGTATGGTCATGCCCCTAATATGCTTGTAGTCCGGTTATATAGCATTAATACTGAAAATGGTGAATTGCAGGAAGAGATGTTTTTGCCTTATACATCAGCCAAGTCAAACCTTAACTTTAATACAGCTAATGAAGGCAATATCTTTGTCAGCTTTGTGAATACTTTTATGCGTGAAGGGCGTGAAGCGGTAATGGACAGTGATTATAAGCAGCCAAAACCTTTG